>DDTZ01000096.1 GCA_002344565.1 Bdellovibrionaceae bacterium UBA2351
AAGATCGTCATCATGGGAATGCTATATTAAGTCGTTTCCCGATTGCTAAGTGGGAAAACGAGAATATCTCTACAAATAAATGGGAACAGCGTGGCCTTTTACACTGTGAGATAGCACTTGATAGCGGTCAGATTTTACATCTGTTTAATGTACATCTAAACCTGCTACACGACGAACGCGTGAAACAGGTCGAGCGCGTGATCGCCCGTTATTTAAAACTTATTCCTCCAGACGCTCCATTTATCCTGGCCGGTGATTTTAATGATTGGGGAAAAGAGTTATCACATTATTTAGAATCGAAATTGGAATTATTTGAGTGCCATAAGCAGTTAAAAAACCGTTATGCTAAAACGTTTCCGAGCTTTTTCCCCATGCTAAGCTTAGACCGAATTTACGCGCGAAATATTAAACCCATTCATGTAGAAACCCTATCCCAAACACCTTGGAATATCCTCTCTGATCATTTGCCGATGTATTTGGAATTCGAAATCTAAATATTTATTTGCAATAACCGTAAATCTTCGACGCGTTTCTTAGACAACGATAATAAACACTGTTTTATAAATTCATTTCTATTGTCTTCTTCAGTGATATGGATGGTTTCCATATCACAATAAGAAAGGCGATATTTATTCCAAGTTTGTGCCGAGTTTTCAAGTTTCGCTTTAAGAAGCTTCGCTCGACCTTTTTCTTTCTTAGCGTATTTAATATTTATTCTTTCAAAGATTCGGTTTTGAATTCGCACACGCAATTGTTCAATATCCTTGACCTCGTCATCCAAACAAATAATAAGCATCACAGGATCTCTCGTAATTTCGCACTGTTCTGAGTTTGAGTCCGCCAACGCTTGAAATTTTGATAAAAACAAAAGTAATAATACAATGACACTTAATCGCATTAATTTACCTCAGGTACGTAGCGGAATGCTTCCATATCAACATCGCTCGGAGCTTCATCATGCGCATGTGGCAAATCACCTTTTAGCATAACTTTCTCTACAGATTTACTAATCTCAGGAATGTACACTTGGCTTTGAATGCTTACTTTCTTTAGTAGAGATAAATCTACTTTCAAACGTTCACGAGGAATCTGCGAAATACCCGTCTTATCAAATAGACCCTGATTCAATTTATTAAATATTGCGTACCCGTAAGTTTGATTTTGAGTATTCATCCATTCTACCAACTGAGCATGAGACACACATTTAACCTCGGGTAACTGGCAAACATCACGAATAAATCTCTGCAACGCTTTCCAATAAATACCTTTATTCCATAATGAAAAGTGATGACCAATACTTAATGGCATACGATTGCCATAATAGTTTTTTAAAAAGGCTTGAATATACGAGATGTGTGTTTGCTTTTCGTAATACTCTAGCAATTTTTCGTCAATTTCCTTACACTCTCCAGAATCTTTCGGATTAAAGACGCCGTTACATTGCCCGTAAAGGATATTATAGTCCATCGCTACCGTTTCACGCGTGGTTCCTGCAAGTGCGATTCTTGAAAGCCCCAGATTCCATAAGTCTGGAGAGTGTTTATAAGGCCACTTACCTTTTAAAACTTGGCTCGCATCGTAGCTATATTTAAAGTCTCTAAGTACTTGGCTTGTAATAGAAACCTGTCCCGCTAATAACGGTGCTCGAAAACCCTTAATCATGCCATGTAACTTATATTCCCATTGACTAGCAAAACGCGTACTTAGCGTTGGATAAAAACTAAACACTCTTTCCACTAAGCGATGGAATTCGCTAAATTCCTGAGTCCACTCATCAAGATTCCAGAATGATCCATCAAAATGGCCGTTTACATGAGATCCAATTTCCACTGGATGCTTTAACTCATTCATTCCATGCCAAATAAATTCTGTTCTTTTCTGAATATCTGTCAAATCGTTATCCGCAAAACCAATATCCGAAGCCCCCGCCTTTCTTTTTGGCGGTTGATAACTCAATCTATCTTTCTTCTGTAGAAAATAGACACCACTGATGAAATAAGTAAACTGAGCATCTGCTTCGTCACTTAGCTTAAATGTTTCTCTCCAAAAATTATGGCTTTTTGAACCATCGAAAGAGATCAAAACAAACTGCGGTGGTCGCTCTAATACTTGCGAAAAACCGACTACCGCCATAAATAAAAGCGAAAAAAATATCTTAAATTTCATCATGTTTGTTTTCCTTGTCCAACTGGAGCTTTCGTGAATACCATGAACCATTTTTAAAAACATCTTGCCTCAATGATCTTCGAATCATTGGGGGGTAGTCTACCCAAGCACTCTCTTCATTGGGTACAATTGCGACGACTGTCAGATCTCGATCCTTAATTTCCTCTATTAAAGCATCGAGCGCAGCCAAAGATGAATCACGATTTAAAGTTAGCGCTACAATACCACGATATTTTTCGCGCTCTAAACTATCTCGAATACTTTGGGCCGGATTCTCTGGGTAATATTCAATATTCCAGTAGAATGCAAAAGCGCCGTTTTCTTTTATCATTTCACGAACCGCAAGACTGCCTTGACGAGGTGAAAGCCTAACAAAAGGATAAATTGCACCTACAGAAAAGAAGACGGCTTCATGCCCAGTTTGAATTTCCGCCTCTAGCGAGGGTTCGTTAGTGAGCTTTTTTCTGTCATTGGGTGGCGCCATACCTTGCGAACCAAGAATATGACCTTTAGAAATAATTTCGAAAGCCAGCTCCGGATTTTTAAGAGCGTCATCACCCGTCAAAAAGAAATGCCCCCTTAGGTTTTCTTTGTCTAACCTACCTAAGATTTTTTTAACAACAATAACGTCCATTTTACCTGCAAACGTTATCGCAATTTGGCCGGGACCCAATTTATCATCAAATATGAGATGACTATCTCGAATTTTCAAACGAACGATATCCGTTGTGACTGCAAACGACTGAATTACAAATAGTAAAAATATTAAAATACCGATTTTCATAGCTTTATTCGGAATTTATAAACTATTTGATGGATGATTAAAATATTTTTAATTCGACCTGTATGGAGTTCAGACCTGTCGTTTTTTTATACAGTCTTAATACCTAAAAGCCATATTCTTTTCGTTTTGATCCTTGTTCCTGAACTCCCTAGGAGGCATACCCGTTATACGCTTAAAAACCTTCGAGAAACTAAAGGGATCACTATAGCCAACGGCCTCCGCAATGGCCTCTATATTATCGTTCGTAGCTGATAGTAAAGCCCTCGCTCTCTGCATTCTAATGACTGTAAGGTAATGGAGCGGAGTATCGCCTAAATGCTTTTTGAACTTTTGCGCAAGACCAGCACGTGATAAACCGACTTCTTTTGCTAAATCGTCCAACGTCCAATCACGCTCAACATTTGCATGTAAAATTTCAATCGCTTTTTTCACCGAATCATTATGAACGGCATGACTCCAAGTTTTTGGTTTCGAGCTCTTGTTTTCAACAATTTTACGTATGATAAATGAAAATGTTATATCCATTAAATTCTGAATAACAATCGCAGAACCCATTTGAGGCTCTGCGGCCTCTTTGGACAACATCGTTAACACTGCCTGTATCGGACCGAAGCTTTCAATTTCTTCATTTCTAAGCACATATATTTCTGGAAGTTCTTTGAAGAAAGGATGTAAAGGATCATTCCATAGCTGATAGGCTCCGCTTACTAATGTTGTTTTCGGAGCTACATTTTTTTTTGGTTTAATCGGCTCGATCGCATCAACACTCGGCGCTGCCTTAAGATCCCGGGCGCTAAGTTTAGATTCAGTGCTCATATAGTGATTAAATCCGCGCGCCATAAGTGCAATATCACCACGCTTCAGCTGTAAGGGCTCCTTCTGATTATCTAGATGTAAAAATGTCTCACCCTGGGTCACAACATGAAATCCAATACTACGATTGCAAGGAAACCTTAAGGTCAAAGTCTCGTAGATAGATCGCTGGTTCAAAATCTTACGCTTTAAATCAGCCTGCTTAAAGATATCGTCCAGAATATCCATATTTATACTCCTGAACATGTTTTTTGTACTTATTAACATTAAAAGTATAGCACAAGTCTACTATATTAGCAATACACCCACTGAGGTAAATCTAAAAGGAGCATCAAAATGAGCAAAGTATTAGTGATAGGCGCAAACGGAACCGTAGGAACCGAACTAGTAAAACTTTTAAAAGCTAAAGGCCAATCGGTTGCCGAAGCGACAAGTAAAAATGAAATAAAACAGGGACAGGTTCATCTAAATATATTGAGCCAAGAGGGTATTGAAAGCGCATTTGAAAATGTAGACCGAGTTTTTCTCTTATCGCCTCCGGGTTATACAAACCAAGACAAATTATTGTCTCCGTTAATCGAAATGGCAAAAAAAAAGAAAGTTAAAAAAGTAGTTCTTATGACGGCTATGGGAGCCAACGCGATAGACACGGCACCTCTGCGAATCGCCGAAATTCAGCTAGAGAAATCGGGTTTAAGCTACAACATTATCCGTCCAAATTGGTTTATGCAAAATTTCAATTCTTATTGGATTCAAGGAATCAACAGTGACGGAAAAATCTATCTACCAGTAGCCAAAGCAAAAGGTAGCTTCATTGATGCTCGAGATATTGCGGCCGTCGCAGCAGAGCTATTGTTATCTGAAAAATTCAGTAACAAAGACTACGATTTAACCGGTTCAGATGTGATCGATCACAATCAAGTAGCTGATATCTTAAGCGCAGCAACCGGGAGGAAAATTTCCTATCAAGAAATCGAGCCAGCAGCTATGAAAGCGGGTTTACTTGGCGCCGGTCTTCCAAAGGACTACGTAGAGTTCATGCTTGTAATTTTAGATTTCTTCAAACAGGGCTATGCTGAACGAACAACGGATGCGATCGAAAAGATCATTGGTCGCAAACCGATTTCATTTAAAAAATATGCAGAAGACTACAAATCAGCTTGGCTTAAATAGCACTAAAATACGGTCGCTTTAACACCGAAGTACATTTTGTCTTCTTGATCTAGCGGGGCCAAACGACTGTTTGGCCCGGTCCAAAAGCTTTCAAAACCAAATCTAAGTTCAATATTCGCTAAAACCTTATTATTAAACACTGCACCTATACCTTGAGTTTGCGTGCCTAATCGATCAAATAAATTAATATCTAAATTTAGAATGTCGCTAAATTTATAATTCAAGTTAACAAACAAATCGGAAATTCCATTTTGCCGAGTCGGTAATTCCTTCTCTGGAGTAATTTCCGTACGACCAAACATAATTGTTGCACGCATTTTATCTGCAAACGTACGTTCGATACTTAAATTGTAGTTGGTTTGATCCAATGCCAATTCAGCGCCAGTATCTGTTATATAGGTCCGTTTGAAATTTTTTTGATAGTCCCAACGAAACATATAAGGCCCAGCTGGACCCGAAAAGCCAATGCCGGCGCTATTAAATGGTAACGAAACTTGTGAAAATTCAAAATTGGTAGGCGACCATTGCAGATTGAGTCTTTTTTCATATGTACGGGTTGCATACAATGACCAATCGACATAGTCCGTTGAACCTAATAGTTTTAATAAAGTGTCGTATTCCGATGCTTTATTAAAAAGTGGCTTTTTGATCGGTTTGTAAAGAGCAAACGATTTTCCAAGAACCTGCTTTTGAACCAAACCCAATTGTTCAGTTCTCTCAAATTTCAAAATGGCCATTTGCAAAGAGAGCTTGTCTCCAATCACCTTGTAGCTAATTCCCGGCGATGTATAGTAAAGCTTTTCAGGTAAACTAAATATCGAGATATTATTATTGCGCGCATGGAAGATTTCCATATCTATCAAATTAAACCCCTCTGTAAGGAATAAACTTTGATAGCCAATGGTAAAGCGGTGCCTTCCGCTATTCAATTCGTAGTTAAATTCAGCAGGATATACTTCATGGAGCATTTGATCCGTATCTTTAAATTTTTTGTAGTACTCAAAAATTCGAAGTTGCCCAATAAATTTCGAGCTTTGATTGCTCCAATTCTGCTCAAGTGTAAAAAAATTCTGATAGGCCGTTTTAGGCATTTGTTCTTCGCCTTCGCGTTGCTGATATTCCAAATCAGTTATCACCCCAAACGAGTGAACCGCTAGGGCAACATCAGCGAAGAATATTAGTCCGAGGCTAAATATTATACCGTAAAGCTTCGACAATTCTAATCCTTATAAACCTAAACACCAAAATGGCAGTGAAGAAGTTAACAATGATAAACAATGCTACACTGAATGCAAACACCACGTCCGAGTAAAATCCAATTTCTACCAAGATTGGAACGGACGCACCTGGGATTTCAGTTTTGATCTCGGCAGCATTTACCAAGCGGGTAATTGTAAAACATGCAATAGCACCAATCGCCAATGCAGTCATGCACAAGTAGAAAGACTCTAGCATAAACTGATTCAGCAAAGATGATCTTGATTGGCCCAACGCTCTGAGCGTTCCAATTTCACCGATTCGCTCGTTCAACGACATGGAAACCGTATTCGTGATACCAAGCAAAACAATGAAAACTAAGATACTAAACATTAAGCCTGTCTGCGTATTATAGAAGGATTCAACTTTTCGAAATAGGTCAGAAATTTGGTACCACGTCCGAGTTTCTAAATTGGAGCCACCATATTCGCGCTCAATTATTCCTTTTACAGAATCTAAAGATTTCATATCACTAATTGAAATCTTCAGTACATCGACCGCCGTTGAATTCATGACTTTTTGAGTGTCGTCAATATGTGCAAAAGCCGCAACTGAATCGAACTCCTCAGCTCCCGTAGCAAAAACGCCTCCCACCGTAAAATCCATGGCATTAATGACTTGATCTAAAGTTGTCGTTACAAGAGTTATGTCATCGCCAGGTTTAACTCGTAGCCGTTTAGCTAACGAACTACCAATCATAATTTTTTTGTCGCCAACAAGAAATTCCTTACCGGCAATCATCATCAAGCCTACGGCAAAATCTTTTTCCTGTTTAGGATCGATGCCGATCACCATCGCCGAATCAGAAATATTTTCAGTACTTAATAGACCATAGAATTTCATTCGCGGCGATACAGCAGTTACGCTTGGAATCGCTTTAATTTTTTCCACCAGTGGACCATAGTCCGTCAGAAGAGTATCTCTCTTATTTTTATACTCTTGCGACCAGTATTCAGGCTTAGCTACCTGCAAATGGCCAAACTGACCATTCACAATTGTAGTCTGAATAACCTCGAGTGTACGCAAAACATAGCCGCGAAAAAGAGTCACACCAATAAGCGCACCGGAGATCATCAACAAACTGATGAATGTGCGATATCTATTTTTCAGTAGGTTTCTAATGGCTATGGCGTGTGCGATCATATGGTTCAATCTTTTTGTTAGTTAAAAATAGACACGTATCGGCAACATTCACGATATCTGTATCATGAGTCACGTATATAATCGTTGACCCGTAATGTTTTTGCAGACGCTTAATTAAATTGATAATTTCAGCACCTGTTTTTTCATCTAAATTTGCAGTGGGTTCATCCGCAAAAATAAACTTCGGAGACTTCACAAGGGCTCTGCCAATCGCAACACGTTGTCGCTGCCCACCACTAAGCTGGCTAGGTAATTTGTTTTGATATGGGGACAGCTCTAACTGTTCTAGAATCTCTAGTGTTTTCTTTTTTCGATCCGCTTGGCCTTGGTTTAACAAATATAGCGGGTATTCAATATTTTCGTAGGCTGTTAGATTGGATAACAAATTAAAACTTTGAAAAATATAACCAAAGTGAACAAGACGAATTCTAGAAAGGTCATTGTCCGCTCGGTTATATAAATCATTTCCCGAAAATAGGACTGTTCCCTTGTCAGGATTATCTAAGCCGGATAACAAATTTAGTACCGTTGATTTACCCGATCCTGATTTACCCAGCAACGCAGTGAACTGCCCTTCCTTAAAGGTCCAATTCATATCGTCTAAAACTGGTTGCTTTTGTTCGCCTTCGCCATAGGATTTAAAAACATTTTTTAATTCAAGCATGATTACATCGATGCTCGGTTAAAAATTACATCATCAATCTTTTGAACTTTAAACTGGCTATATTTCAAAATAGATGATCTTTGTTTTACTACCGCGTCTGATATTTTCATTTTAGTAATTAGAGTTCTATTTTTGACTTTCTTATCAGGCTTAGCGTATTCAACATTTTTTAAAATTTTTCCGGAAAGAGCCATAAATTCAGCCTTAAAAGGAATGTACCCATTTTTCGATACATAGTAATTAATCTGTTGATAGGTAGTTTGATTGTGTTTAGATTTTAAATGAAGTTTGTAATGCTTTGGCGTATCTTCCACAATCGTCGGTTCATAATCTGCGTAGAAATTTGTTTTAGCTAAGTCACCATTGGCCGCTTCGCCCGTTAGTTTTTGATCTAGGTTAATACGAATCGCTTTTTTAATATCATTCGTACGCATCCACAAATCATTATTAATCATAAGAAGTTTTCTACCTCGAGCCGAAGCCGGACTAACTTGCTCAACTAAAGAAGTCGTGTTGTCCTTAATATGAACGGTAAATGTTGATTCTTCTTGTATCGAGTTACCCATTTGATTGGTAACCTGAACTGTAACAACGTAATTTTCATCCAAACCGCGATATTTTTCGGCTTGTTTTAATATTTCGTCGGCAGTCGGCGCCGCGCTTGCTAGTGAACAAAAGAGTATAAATAAAAAAGAATATTTAATTTTCATCGCGTAACACTCCCTGCGTTCTAGAGTTAAACTCACTAATATGGGACTCGATGCTTTCAATAAACCGAATCCATCCAGGATTGCCTTCTGCTTCAACACGGCAAGCAAATTTAACTTCCGTGATCTTAGCAATCACTGCTGATTTAACTAAAATAGTTTGATCCTTGATAATTTCAATTTGAAATTCCAATTCCTGGTCCTCTGGCAAGTCATGTTCACAGAAAACCAACATTCCACCGCGGGACACATTCAATATCGAAACATTAATAAGTTGATTAATCAATCCATTGTTAAAAATCAAAAAGCCCCTCATGCTCACGACTCGTCGAGGATCTTTTCTACGATTAGGCTTTCGGGCCTCGTGATTTTCTAATATCGCCTCATAGATGGGGTCGTGATATGCATTTAACACTTCACGCCTTTCGATTGCTGTTAAACCATTTAAAATATCAACCTTTTGATCGAAAAAATATTTGATCATTTCTGGATTAAAGACCGGCAAGGTCGAGGTTTTAAAAACAAAATCGGGCCACTCTTCAAATGCTTCACGATCATCATTCAAATAGAAATCGTATAAGTTTTGGTGTGGGGCGAGCGCCTTATAATGATTTTCAAACAACCCAACAAGGCCATTCAAATCGGCTTTCAATGTTACTGATGATTTTCCATTTACGAAATCATATTTAAATACTTCTCCCCCTAATGGTGTAAAGAAAAAAATTGCGCGATAGTAATCCTCCACCCGACTATTTATGCAGATCACCCAATACCTCACTCCGCAATGAATCGTCGAATACGTGTATAGATAACGAGTCAGAGCAAATAAAATCGAATTGTTTCGGCGATAACCTTTCTTAATTGCGAGTGCAGAAATCTCTGCGATCGGATTAGGCTGTTTCCGAAGCTCTGCCATATTTCCGTGATTTTCGCATGGTAGCCCGAAAGGGGAATCCATTACATGGGTAACGGTAGCAACGACCTCATTCCCTCGTTTGCCAACAATTATCGTCGAGGTCGGCAAAAGATGATATTTAGTTATTCGAAGTTCTGAATTGTTGGGATTCATCAATCCATTTTCTAAATAGCATTCGTAAAGGAGTTTGAAGCCCTGCTCAATTTCTTCCTGGGTCGTAGCAATCTTAAATTTGAAATCAATAAGAAGCTCTTTCTTCAAATCAATTTGCGCGCGAATTATCGAATAACGAACATCATCGGGTAAAAGATGCAACAGTTTCCAAACAAATTTTCTAAATGAAATCATTCCCTAAATTTACAGCGCTATACACCCACAGAATAGGCTAAGACGCCAGTTTCTAGGTCTTTATAGACTAAAAAGTGTTTCCTGAGGTTCACTTCTAATATTATGATCTGAAAAAGGTCCAATTTTTAAATTGGACAGGAGAATTAACCTCACTTAACCATGGGCAATCCATAAAAATCCAACTACGAACACCGCGTCCGCGGGCAACCACTTGAATCGAGCGTTTTTGTGCTAACACACGAAGCTTTTCTAAAACTTTGTAAATATCGTCCTTAGAGCCAAAATCATATAGAAAAAATAAATTTGCATCATCAAGCATAAAACTATCTTTAGAAATATCTGCCTGCCTCATAACTGACTGATTCAAACCCCAAAGGTCAATAATCCGATTACCTTCGTCCACGCGGTCTTTGACGAACTCGTACCCGATAAACTTCACAGCCGGTTTTACAAATCCTAATGCTAAACCCATCCGTCCATAGCCAGCACCTAGATCAACCCATATGTCCCCGGCTTCCGGCTTAACATAGTCGATCATTTCTACAATTTCTGAATAGGGTGTCTGCAACGATTGAATCTCAAGACCATACCAAAACTCTTGCCCGGGAAGAAACAAAGACTCTTTATTTTCTTCGAAAAGTTTATCTTCAATTGGGTCACACGCTAACCCAAGCCGATCATCAATACCTTTGGAATGAATTTTAGCACCAGCGTACTCAGGCTGAGGAATCAAAATTTCATTTTTTATTGAGTTAAAGATGGCTTGGTCCAATATTTCCTCTAAATGTGATACTTACTAGTGTTAGCATCACACCTACTCACATCGAACCAATTCTTCAATAATTATAATCTTTTCACGGGGAATATCACTCTAAAACCCGGCTCAAGAATCTGTCCCATAGGATTTTTTGATATATCACTTTCGAAAACAGACCGTCGATTTAAAAGCAACTGTTTGAATGCGGGCTCTAAATCCCCCGCGCTCAATTTTTGAGACGTCTGAATATACCAATCATCTATAGACTTCTGATACACCGACGGAGTTAACATCGAATTAGTCATTCGCTGGAGCAGAGACTTAGCCAGTATCGAGCTCTGTGCTTTCAAATTCTGAACAAACCCGGGAAGCCAACTTTGCGTGTTTGGCACTAGTTTTAAAAGCTGGCATCGCTCTTTATTCATCAAAGTCCCGATTTGAGCAGCAAAATGGATATCTAAGATAGTTTTATCATCCACCAATCCGATTGCCTTTAGACTGGCTATTGCCAACAAATCCGAGTGTCCTTTCACAGGAGTCAACCACGCATGATCTGCATCATGATATTTGGTCTCGGGAAACTGCAAGCCATACTTTCGCACTAATGCCTGATAGCTGCCTTTAGAAATGACTATCGGCGCTCGCCCCGTAAATGGGCCACCCAAGCTTGCGATCGGGACTTGAATTTGTGTAGCTTTATCCATTGGTAAAACATCAGACTGGATATTAATTTCTAAATCACAAAACAGAGGTCTCAGTTGAGCCTGAATACTTAATGATTTTTTGACCATTTGAAATCGAGGACTTGCCTCAAGCTTCTGCATTCCAGATCTAACTTGAGCTGAAAAAATCTCGGCAGAATCCACCACTTGAATTCGTTTTAAAAAGCTTTCAGATTGAGCATTTTCAAAAATAAGTGGTCGCGCCTTAGTCCACCAGTCATTATGGGGGTAGGTTAGCTCTTTCATTATAGGGCCACCCGATATGTGACACCCTGAACATCTTAGCCTTTTACCAAACTGCGGTGGCTGCGATAAATAGAGATTCTGGTTGTCCAAAATGATGTCTTTCGAATCTCCTCGATAAAACCACTGATTAAAGGTTCCCTGGCCAATTAATTCATAGAAATTGTAATACCCTTTTGCATGATCCCAAGCGATTAACTCAATGATCAGCTGCCCTTTTTTCATTCCCTGATCTAAATCAATCACAGCTTTCCCCGAGACGTTTGCGAGATGAGTAAAATGCCCAAGAAAAATGTCCGCATCAGCATTTCTATTTCTAGCTGCAAATGACTCAAAAAAACTAAAGCTTCCCATTCTTGGGTTATTTCGACCTCGATTAGCCACGATGAATTTTCTGTTTACAAACTGTCTATCTAAAACCGCATTCAGACTATCTATATTTTGAGGACATGTATTCGCCGCCGTAAGCGCTTTAAAGAAGTTATCATTCTGAACGGGAACTTTACCGCCCTGGGATGTCAAAATAGTGCAGTTTATT
Organism: Bdellovibrionaceae bacterium UBA2351; assembly: GCA_002344565.1. Lineage (GTDB taxonomy): Bacteria > Bdellovibrionota > Bdellovibrionia > Bdellovibrionales > Bdellovibrionaceae > UBA2316. The sequence goes on from DDTZ01000096.1 coordinate 12,232, forward strand.
TGACCGAAGCATTGGGCAGCAGATAAAAATAAGAAAACGACAATCTGACTTTTCATAAAGCCTCCATTGAGGGTTCTTATAGAAAGTCTTTAGATATAAATAAAATTAATTGTTTTAATATATCAATCGTATTTGCTAATGATTAAATAAGGACACCAAAATGGTTGAAACCTCTACGGATTTGAATTCAAGGGTAGCCGATAGTGCGACTCGTACTGGTCGTCGATCTGTATTTGCCGAATTCAAAACAGTCACTCGCTTAAGCTCTGTAGAGATCGAGCGCATGTATGCGATTTTTTCAAAATATTACATTAACCATAATCGCGAACAATTTACATCCGACCTATTTGAAAAAGACCAAGTGATTCTTTTGAGGGATTCCGAACAAAAGACGATTCAAGGTTTTTCTACTTTGCTCAAAGTAGATCTAAAGCCCTTTGGTTATCAAGCAACCGGCATCTACAGCGGCGACACTGTTTTGGAGAAAGAGTATTGGGGCAACAAAGCGCTTGGGATTGCTTTTTTAAAGTATCTTTGGATAGAAAAAGTTAAGAAGCCAACTCAACCAGTATATTGGTTTTTAATTTCTAAGGGTTATAAAACCTATCTATTGATGGCAAATAATTTTAAGACTCATTTTCCCCGTATCGAAAAATCTACGCCGACCCATTATAAAAATGTGATGGATAGTTTTTATGGACATCGATTTTCTAAAAGCTACAAAGCCGAACTAGGAACCATTCAATTTGATCACACAGCATGCAGTCTAAAAGAAAAAGTGGCCGAGATTTCAGAGGACCTTTTCCAAAATAAAAAAATACAGTTTTTCGCAAAAATGAATCCGCATTGGGATCGCGGCGATGAACTAGCATGCATCGCTGAAATGACATTGTGGATGCCTCTTCAATACTTTCTAAAGAAAACATTTTTCAAAAAGAAAACCTAAATTAAGTACAAAGCCAATTTAGCACCAGACTTATGTCGACGCATTAGTTTCACTTCGAAACCGATTTTTTTACTAACAAATATCGTCATCAACAAACTAGCTTGGATTGAAATAGTTGTTTCGTTAACCTAAATGAAACCTAAACTCCAAAGGAGTCGTTTATGAAAATGTTCGTTCTGTCGCTATGTTTCGTACCATTTCTTGCGCTGCCGTCTTTGGCTGGCCCAGATGGAAAAATGAAAATGTACTTCAATAACGAAGAAATTGTAAAAATCATCGAAAAATATTCGAAAGCCTCTGGACAGAAATTCATAGTCGATCCCGGTGTTAGAGGACGTGTTTCAATTTTTATTCAAGAAGAGGTTACTCTTGAAGAGGCATTCAACCAGCTATCTTCGGCTCTGGCTATCAATGGTTTTGCGATCAGTAAGCAAGGTGACACAATGGTTGTTAAAGCAGGACGCAATGTTCAGCGTGATTTAATTGAAGTAAGTACGAACAAGCCGACTTTAAAACCTGAGCGCATGTACACTTGGATCTATACGTTTAAAAACATATCCGCTGAGTCTGTGAATCGCGACCTCCGTATCTTGCCCTCTAAAGATGGGGAAATGAATGTCAACAGTGCTACGAACCAAATTATTTTTAGTGATTGGACTTCAAATTTGAATCGTATCGCCGAAGTCCTAAAAGAAATAGATAAGAAACCAGATCCAGAGACAGCTAAACTAATTGAAACTACGAAAAAAGAACACCGTCCGCCTCCAATGAGGTTTATCCCTCAGCCGCGGGGGCCAAAAATGGAAAAACAAACAGTAGAAAATTCTGGCGACGATATGTAAGATAAAATCAGTATGAAATACACGTTAGAATATTTAGAAAAAGGTTCTCTAGTTGCAGAGGACGGTGTCGTTAAAAACGAAGCCGAGCTTGAAACTCTTATGTTAAAGTTAGATGCCGAACGATACGTAAATTTATGTTTCGTCTTTTCTAATCAAAATATTCTAACTGTGTCTGGGGGGCGGGAACAATATATAGTCATGTTCTCGGACAACAGTAAATTCTACGAACTCAATAATCCCATGAACAGAGGGGGCGATCTGATTCTAATTAGAACAGGTCACACCGTAGGCAAGTTCCCACAAGAAATGGTAATGGACCCTTTCACTACCCTCGTCGTAATCAAAGAATTTTACCATTCCGGAAAGAAACATTCTGATTTTAATTGGAAGCCTCTCAACTAACTGGGGCTAAAGTTACACTGTATTTATAACCTGTTTCGATTGAATCCTTTTCAACATTTCGCGTTAATCAAATTCCTTTGTTCACTTTTACATACGTTTTTCATCGACTAAAACAAACGCAACTGCTTGTTTGTTCAAGATTTTCAACGGCTGCTGCCTAACTTATGGAATATTTTCCTAGTGCCAAAATATCCAGGCCTGCCCTTTGCTTTAAACGTTACCCGTACTTAATTCACAATTTAAAGGAGCCAAAATGAATCGCAAATTTTTATCGTTCGGTCTTGTAGCAGCTATGTTAACTACAAGTGTAAGTTTCAACGCATTAGCTGATAAAGAAGACACAGGTGCAATCGTCGGCGCTATCGTCGGCGGAATCTTGGGGAACCAAGTTGGAAAAGGTAACGGCAAAACTGTTGCTACTGGCTTAGGAATCATCTTAGGCGCTGTGGTTGGCGCAGATATCGGTAAACAATTAGATGAAAATGATCGCCGCGCTTTAGCCGAAGCTCAACGTGATGCTTTCTTGCGTCCAATCGGTGAACGAACTGAGTGGGATGGATACCGTTACGGTTCACGCACAGGTGCTCGTGGTAATTTCCGCACAACTCGTGAAGGTTACTTAAGGACTAACTCGCGTGAAATCTGCCGTGAATACGAATCTGTAATTGTAACTCGTCGAAAAACGGAAACTAAAACTGGGATCGCATGTTCACGCGCTGACGGCTCTTGGAGAGAAGTCAATTCAAGTGAAGTTGTATTCCGTGACGGCACTGTAATCCGAAACGAAACTTCAACAAGTGGTCGCGGCTCTAACTATGGTGGCGGTTACAAACGTCCACAACCAGTTCGCCCAATTGAACCTTCATACCCTCGCCCTCGCCCAGGTTCTGGCTATGGTTACGGATACGGTAACGGTGGCAGCATTCAAGAGAGAGAAGCGACAGTAGCAGCTATCAGAAACTTCGTATGGAGTACAAATGGCTTAAACAAATCTTCGTCAGAAGCCGATCGCATCGCGCGTCTATGGATCGAAAGAAATTGTGAGGGTGCCTACCAAGTTCAAGCTATGGCAAATCAATTCAAACAAGAGTATGACTTCGCATGGAGCACTCGTGGTTTAAACATGAGTTCATTTCAAGCTCGTCAGTATGCACTTGATAGAGTGTCTCGTATGAGCCGTTGTTCTAATTTACTTTACTAATTTGTAGATTAAATTTTTATACAAAATTGAGATCTGAAACGGGCGCTAATCAATAGCACCCGTTTTTTTTTGGAATTTTCTAAATTCAGTTGCAGTTAATAAACTGACGGTCTCTGAGGTTTGATCGAAGAAGATTTTAACATCACCACGATCAATTTGCTTTTGAATCTGACTTTTCTTTTTCTCAAATTCAACCTCTACAACACCGTAATCCGTTCCTTCTCTCAGAATGAAGTTTTCGATAATCCCGTTCAAAGCGTCCGGAGACAGCTGACTAGGTATAATTTCTATGGGTAGTTCTTCTTGTTGTTGGGGGCGCTTTTTTTCGTCTGACATTGGCTTTAATATTATAAGCAATGACAATCATCTTCAACGAAAGAAGTAACATGTGAAATCTAATTTTCTTTTTCATGTCCACGTTAGAATTTCCTTAGCGGTCGACGTGTATTGATAGTTCCCGAGAAAAGGCCGACAATGAACAAAAATACCATAGCCCCAATGACCGACATTCCTAACGCTGACCAGAATCCATAAACTGCGACTCCGGCCATATCAAAAATAAATCCCCCTATGAATGCCCCGATAACTCCGACGACGATGTCGCCCAAAATCCCTAAGCCTTCACCTTTCATTAGTGAACTTGCAATCCAACCTGCTAGCAAACCTACTAGGAGAAATACGATAATATTCATAGTCGACTCCTTTACTCGCGAACGATATCAAAACTAGTGATGGTTTACTTCTGACGAAACGAAGTCGTCTTGCTTTTGAGATGGATCTGGAGCTTGTCCCGCTGGTGGACGCTTCATCACTAGATCTTTTTCGGGAAGTTTAACACCGCTGTCGTCTTTTTCTTTTTCATCGGGACGATTCCCTGCATTTAAACGACTATCGCGATCCATCGCTTTCGGTTCTGCATTAATTGTTGGGATAATATCATTTTCCATAAACACTCCTTAGTTTAGTTATTGTTACTCAAGCCCGATCATTTAATGTGCAAAAAGACGGCTCAAGTCTATTATGGCTTAAATAGACTTGAGCCTTTGTAGAGTGGCAAAAAACCTCAAGTAGTATTTTTTGAGGGAAATTATCATCAGTGAAGCGACAAACTCTTTTTAATCACTATTCTGGAATTGCAATTCTTTTTAGTAAAAAATCACTCACATGCCGAAGATTAACAATACGATCACCATCGCGTCCCTGCATAGAAACATCACCCGAAGATATTTCGTTTTTACCAAGAACCATTTTAAATAGCGGCCGTAATCGATGCGCGAATAAAATTCGCTTCGATAAACTTCCTAAATTGTGATCCACAAAAACTCGAATACCATTATCTGACAACTTGCTAGCAATATCTTCCGCAAACGATAAATGCTCTTCGTTAACTGGCAAAATATATAACTGCACTGGGCAAAGCCATCCTGGAAGTGCGCCATCGTAATATTCTAATAAAAGTGAAACAAACCGTTCGTGACTTCCGAGCGGGGCACGATGGATAACCCAAGGCCGCTGAGATTCACCCGAACTTGAGATGAAACTTAAATCAAATTTTTCGCCCGAATTAAAATCTATTTGAATACTCGCGATAGATTCCTCATGACCATGATTCAATTTCATCTGCACGTCTATTTTTGGCCCATAGAATGCCGCCTCACCGTCAGCCTCAAAGAAATCTAAGCCTTTTTCAGTCAAACACTGGCGCAGAATTTCTTCTGATTCACACCAAAGTTCTTGCGGGCCATCGAAATCATTTGGACGATTTTTATCAGACTTAGATAGTCGATAGCGATACCCTTTTAGACCCAGTACGCGATAGCAATATTCATGAAGCTCAAGAACAGAAAGTATTTCTTGCTTTGAATCCTTTGGATTCACATAAATATGAGCGTCGTTTTGACTTAGCCCTCGTACTCGGCTGAGGCCCTTTAATGATCCACTATTTTCAAATCGATATACCTGTCCGTACTCTGCAATTCTTAAAGGCAATTGCCTATAACTGCGCAGACTCGAAGAAAATACCTTATGATGATGTGGGCAATTCATAGGTTTTAAATAATAGTGTTCACCCTCTTCGCTACCTTTTATCGGTGGATACATGTTATCACCAAAGGCACGCAAATGCCCGGATCGATCATACAAGCTGCCTTTAGCCAGATGCGGACTTACTACGCGTTGATACCCCGCTTTGTTTTCTAACTTTTTCATAAATCCTTCTAAACTCTCGCGAATAGCGACCCCATTAGGCAACCATACGGGTAATCCGGCGCCAATTTCTTCGTTTAGAAAAAAGATCTCCATTTCATCGGCTAATTGCCGATGATCAAATTGAAATGACATAACATCTCCTAAATTTTTTAAATTTTTAAAATCAAGTTTTTATAAATGTGCGTGAACGTGTTTGTAGAGTGCCACGAAAATCGTGACACACGAGAAGTGTATTAACCCCGCGGGGTGGTCAGAGAAAAATTAGAGATGATGAAAAATACAGATTTTTTCATTACAACCATCATATCGTAATATCCCAATAGAACGTTACTAAATAATATTTATGGGCTTATAAGCTGAGCTTATCCATTTTATCTTTTTCATAGACGCTATCTTCGGCAGGATAGCGTAGCATTTCCTGGTACTTACCTTGTTGTTTAGCCGTGGACCAAACGATACTCTCGCCAGCTGGTAAAACATCTGGTTTGATTTGAAACACAGGATCCTTAAAGGCTTCCTTGGCCGAGATAATTTTCCATTTATCTTTTTTCAAAGCAGAAATCAGATCTTTTAAAAATAATGAATTTAGCAAACTATGATGAATTAAAAGAGTGTGCTTAATTTCCTTACCAAATACCTTTAGAGATAAATCGTGATAAAAACTGGCGCGGTCTAAAATATGCGAGATATAAAAGTCGCGATAGCCACGGATATCGGCTTTAGGGTTATCTTTTAATCGCTTCTTTAAGCGCTCATCTACATACCAATCGGAAGCATCTATGGTTACATATCCCATAGAGTATCCACTATCTATCAAAGCCGTGCGCATTCCATCACGTTTTTCTTGAGTGTCTCCTTCTTTTAAATAGGGAAATCGAAATAGTTTAGTAAAATTCTTGAGACCAGAAATTAGAGGTTCGACTTTCTTAAAGTCTTCGCGGAAAACCTCTAATGTATTTTTTTTGCCGGGAAAATACAGATGGGAGTACGAATGATTCGCAATCAAATGTCCCTTCTTATCCCACTCGCCAAGCAATGCTTTACCTTCTGGATTATCAATGCGCATTCCACACACAAAAAGTGCAGCTTTAACTTTATAGTGATCTAATGCCTTAAGAATTTTTTGATTGCGCTCGTTAGCTGAATACAGAGGAGACTCAGTAACTTCCGGATCATCGATAGTAATGCTTATTTCCTTACTGGTCGCCCAGGTCGAACATATAAGAAAAATCAGTCCGATACTTAGCTTCACTTTAATCCTTCAATAATAATTGATACGAGTACTCATCGACGTATTGGCCATCAATCAACGCGATTTCCTTTAATAGGCCGATTCTTTGAAATCCCACTTTTTCATATAATGCGATACCCGCTGTATTATAGGTTCTAACGGTTAAATCGATCCGACGAAGGCCTATCTGTTTTGCATTCTCTAATGCGGTATTCATTAGGTGCGTACCCAAGCCTGAATTGCTATACGCGTTCTGAATACTCATTCCCAAAGTAGCATTGTGCCTAACGAACTCAGCGGCTTGTGAAAACAGACCTAAACCGCCCACAATTTTTCCGTCCACCCATGCCACAATCATAAATCTATTTTTACCGGCCTCAAGATCAGCTAGAAATTTACTTTCCTCCTCAACCGAAACTGTATCCCAGTGAGCACTGCCTTGGTTCAAATTGCGATAAGATTCCTTGTGAGATATTTTTAGATGCTGAAGAACTAATTCGGCTTCATCTGGTGAAGCTGATTTCAAAGTCGCGGAACGACCGTCTTTAAGTTTTACTATTTTTTGAGCTATTTTCATTTAACTACCCTACTCATCAAGACAGCGTCTACGTAATGTCCATCTTGATATTTAATTTCTTTTTCTTTTACGCCTTCGATTTTAAAACCCATTTTTTCGTATAGATTCCGGGCTGGTTCATTATTGCTGTGAACGGTCAGATTAATTTTCTCGATCGTCTCACTATTTTGAGCCCACTCGATCAGCGCCTTTATCATTTCTGTACCGATGCCTAACCCGCGATAGGCTTTAGCCATCGACATTCCAAACTCACCTGTATGGGATGTTCGATTGCGATTGCCATTGCAAAAATCCAAAAGGCCCACGACTTCGTCATTAATTTCGGCCACGATAATTAGACGACTTGGATGATCCCGATGGGAAATAATCCAATTTTCTTCGCTTGTTACTGTCAAATCGAGTTCGTCTAACGTCAACAATTGGTAGATATCTTCAGCGACTACCATTTTCGAAAGCTCCAGAATTTGCCGAGCATCCATGACGTCGGCTGATCGAATGACGACATCTTCGTTACGCTTGGTTGTGAAATGGCGAGGTTTAAAGTTTTCCATAGGAATGCGAAAACTAGAGTAAAAAACGTTTTTGCATAAATCAACTTCCAAAGCTATAGTGCGACTATGAGTAATACATCTGTACCGCCAAAGCCCCTGAAAAAACCCCTTCTACGAGGATATCTACATCAAGAGGCCTTCTTTATTGCTCTCGGCGCGTGCGCATTGTTGGTCGCAAAAAGCTCCCAATCTACCACCCTTCTTGCGGCGCTAGTATATTCATTCGGTTTATTGATGATGTTAGGAGTAAGCACGATTTACCACAGAGTTCATTGGGAACCTAAACCCCGCGCTCTAGTGAAGCGCCTAGATCATTCCGCTATTTTTATTCAAATTGCAGGAACATTTACGCCTATTTGCCTGCTTGCTCTTAAAGAAGCGGATGGCATTTTCTTACTCAAAGTTATTTGGACGTCGGCCGTTGCCGGAATTTTACAATCCATCTTTTGGGTTAAAGCACCCAAATTTGTTACGGCAATTTTTTATGTCATCATGGGCTGGCTGGCGTTACCTTACGTTTCGGAACTAGCTGAATCATTAGGAACCGTGAAAATATCTCTGATCGTTGCGGGTGGTATCGTTTTCACGGTTGGATCATTATTTTATGCAACTAAACGACCTCACATAGTGCCACACATTTTTGGTTATCATGAATTGTTTCACCTGTTCACTATCGTGGGCGCAATTTTGCATTTTATTGTCATCTATCAATTAATTAATTAGATACTCTATACGATCTGACGTCGGTCGATATTGTTTGATCGCCGATACCTACATCTATATGGCCTTGTTGTACCAGCACCGACCATTTATTATTCGATTTCATTTTGGCTTCAAGTTGATTCAAAAATGCTGTATCCAAAGCAAATATCTGAATATCTTCAGCACGATGAACGTCGTTCTTTTTAATATCATCAATTAAAACTTCGGCGCTCTTATATGTATAAATTATTACTTGTCGCGCCGTTTTGCCGGCCTTGTGCAATTTTTTAGCTGACGGATTGCCGATTTCTATCCACGTATCCACAGCACCATGATTTCCAAGCGAGCGCATTGCCGGAGTTTCAGGGTCGCTTAAACCTTCGGCTGAAAATTCCAATCCCGGTTGAAAGCTAAGCGCGTAAGCCATAGCACGAGTCAGTAAATAGGCAGGGATTTCCGACGGATGCTGATACAGGCGAAAATCCAAGGTTTCATAGATACCTTGATCGACGTCAGACAAATCTAGTTGGAAGTGGTAAAGCATGGCCCATACTGACACCTTAAAATTCAAGTGACAAGTCATCACTGAATTTACAGAGTATAAATATGAAGTTAACTTTAGTCATAATTGGCCTAATAAGTTCGGCCATTTTGTTTTGGTTTTTAAAACAAGAGTATCGGCCAGCTATCGTTGTCAGAACTGCCGATCAATTCATTACTTTTTTACAAAATGGTGAGTTAGAAAAAGCCTACGAGCTGACTTTAAAAACAGCCGTGATTGGCAAAGACTTAGAGGATTTCAAAAAGAATGTAGATCGCCAATGGCGCCTAAACGCCTCTGAAATTGAACGTAGAGAAATTAACTATGTTTCAACAGGCCAAACATACGGTAATCGCCTTCGCAGATGGTTTTATGGGCGAAAAGTCGACGTCGATCAGATTTCCGTCGATTACACCATTCACGCAAAACCAGGCCAGGGGCTAATGCTATTTGAGGTTAGATTCTTTCGAACTGGGGAAAGCATCTGGAAAATAAGTTATTTCCAATCCCACGCGGGATAAGGTATGACTGCCCTATGATACCGGCGGCATCTAAACGTTTTACTAAGGTAAATATCGAGATAAGCAATATTTGTAATTTACAATGCAGCTTTTGCCCCGAGGTCGTGCGCACTAAAAAGTTAATGTCGTTAGATCTATTTCAAAATATCATCAAACAAGTCGCGCCACTAACTGAGCAAGTTTGTTTTCACTTGATGGGCGATCCGTTGGTTCATCCGAAATTAGAAGAAATGGTTCACATTTGCGAAGAACACGAAGTAAAAATTTTCTTCGTAACAAACGGACTTTTAATGCGCGACAAGCAGTCCGAATTACTTTTGAATCCAGCGTTTCGCCAAGTCAATTTTTCGCTACATAGTTTCCCAGATAATTTTCCAGACAAAGATCCGACAGACTATTTGAATCGTATTTTTTCATATACAGACAAAGCGATGAAGCAAAGACCTGACCTGTATATCAATTTCCGATTGTGGAATTTACAGGATGTTAGCAATACCTCACAACGTAACTTAGATATGCTAAAGCGTATCGAAGATCACTTCCAAGTACAGATAAATGCCCAAGTGAATGTACGCAATAAAAAAAGTGTTCACCTAAAAAACCGACTCTACTTACATTTCGATACTGAATTTGTTTGGCCTTCGATGGATCTGCCTGTTTTAGGTACATCAGGGCGCTGTCATGGATTGTCTTCACATTTTGGAATTCTAGCTGATGGGCGCGTTGTTCCCTGCTGTTTAGATAAAGAAGCAGCCATCACATTGGGCTCAGTTGAGGAGCAACCTTTAATCGAAATACTGGATAGCCCACGTGCCAAGGCTATCTTGAATGGATTTAAAAATAAGAAACTATTAGAAGGTCTTTGTCAGCGCTGTCAGTATATCGAGCGCTTCCAACCTGTTCAGGCTACACTCTAATTATTTTTTCGGATTAGATTTAATGGTCTCGAGCTTTTTAATAAGACTCGCATCACGTTCTGTTACAAAATTAATCACGACACCTGATCGACCCGCACGTGCGGTTCTGCCAGCACGATGAACGTAATTTTCCATCTCTTTAGGCAAATGATAGTTAATCACGCGGTCAACGTGTTCAATATCTAGTCCTCGTGATCCTAAATCAGTCGCAATTAATAAATCTACTTTACCCTCTCGAAAGGCTTTCAAATTATTTTTCCGTTCAATTTTGTCCATTTCACCACGATAGATTAGACATTTGATGCCTTTATCTTTTAACTGCTGAGCTAAAGAATCACATTGTTGACGAGTATTCGTAAAAACTAATGTGCCGCCCTTAACTTTTTCCGAAAGCAACTTTTGCATTAAAGGAAAACGTTTTCCGTCCACTACTGTTTTATTAATGGTCTTCAATGTGGGAACTAATTTCTGACTACCTGAGCTTCGAATCACCTGCGCACCAGAAAACAATTTATTAATTAACTCTTGTACGATGGGTGAAACCGTTGCCGAAAAAAGGCCCTTTTGACATTCTTTCGGGCAATGGTCTTCAATAGCCATCGCTTCCGACATAAAACTTTGATCTAACATTTGGTCGGCTTCATCAAAAATCAACACACGAATGTCACTCATATTAACCAAGCTACGTTCGATCAACTGAACTAAACGCCCAGGAGTCGCTACCAAAATTTCGAACGGACCATTTACATTTCGTTTGGCCACATCAAGTGCGGTTCCACCTAGCACCGTTCGAACGCGCAGGCGTGTTGTATGAGTAAATGGCTTGAATACCTTTGAAACTTGCTCACCCAATTCCCGCGTGGGCACAATCACTGCGGCTCTTGGCTGTGAATCCGTACTCACAGCATCGCCTTCATTTTCCAAAACTTTCAGCATATGTAGCAATGGCAGAGCGTATGCTAACGTTTTACCACTTCCGGTTTCAGATACACCTACAATAGATTGGCCGCTTAACAGTGCTGGAATTGCTTTATTTTGAATCTCTGTCGGCTGCGAGAAATTTTTTTCTTTAAGAGAGGCTTGTAAACTAGGCAATAATTTGAAACTGGAAAATGAACTCATGATAATTTTGTCCTTTAGGTTTTGATTATATTTACGATACTCTTGAACTGCAAGCTTTACGACAAAGGAGACACTATGAGAATCCGCCAAATGGGATTTTCTTCACGGCTGAAAGCCCATCGCCATATTCTTACACTTGAAACGCTCAAGTTCATCGTTGAGTTTCTTGACGACGGCAATGCAAAACAGGCCGCGTTTCGATCGGGCATTCCTGAAACCTATGCGGCAAGACAAGGCCAATGGTTGAAAAAACTTCCTATAGTTAAAGCGGCATTGGAAACAGAACTTGACGAACGCGACTTACGCCAACTTCGCAAATCGATAGATGAAATCAATAGCCAAATGGAAACGTGTAAAAAAATTTTGGGAATTGATCTTCTTTAAACTCTCAAATTGTTCCCCAATCCATTGTCTTATAAATGGTCCTAGTCTAACTAGACGAACGGACGTCCTGTGGGCGTCTGTCCGAGCCAATGACACTAGTCTCAAAAAAATCAGCAGCCTGAATGTATATAAAATCGGTTTGCTTTTATCGTTGTAAAGCCGCAAGTAGTGATCGTCAAAGATCGACTACGAAAGTCGAGTTTTGAACTTCCAGACTCAATTTATTCACACTTCATACGAATAATGATAGGTGAAAGAACTGAAAAAAATTCCAGAATTTTCAAAGACTCTGCTGATTCAGGCACTAGGCCTTTCACTGGTGATGATTGCTGTAAATTTTAGTTTAGTTGGTCTTTATCAATACAAAGCCAAAGAAAATATTAAGATAAATACGTTCAATCAAATGTTAATTATCAAAGCGGCTGTCGTACAACCGTTTTGGAATTTAGACTATAAGTCTATGAGGCAAATAGTCGACTCTATCTTGTTACAACAAGAAAACTCTATTGCCGCGATTCGCATCCTAGAACCTGATAGCACAGATCAAGTGCCAAAATATACGTTGGATCGAGCTAGTAAATCATGGGAGCAAATTCCATTTTCGGAAATGAAACAAAACGACGACTTCATATTTTGGGAATCAGTGGTGGTACACAAGGGTTCGCAAATCGGTACAGTCCAAGTCATCTTTTCAATTGCTGAAGCCAGACAAGAAATTTTTCAAATCTCATTCCTACTGGCAGCAGCGCTCCTTTTCTTCTCGGCACTATGTTTATTTATTTTCTTGACGATCCATTTACGAAGAGTTTCAAAAGAACTTCAAAAAGAAATCGACGAGCGCACTTTACAACTCGATACCCAGCGCATGGCTATGGTTAACTCATCCCGCTTGGCTTCACTTGGTGAAATGTCGGCGGGCATTGCACACGAAATTAATAATCCGTTAGCCGTTATAGACGGGACGACGCGATTAATTGCACGCTCACTGGCGGCTAATATAGAAATCGATTCACAAAAGCTAGAGGCCTACTTAACTAAAATTGCAAAGATGGTGAATCGAATTACAAAGATTGTAAACGGCTTAAGAGCTTTCTCGCGTGACGGTAGCCAAGAACCCATCACACAGTTCCCTATTGACAAATTTTTTAGTGATATTTCTGATTTATGTCATGCCAACTTGGTTCATAAAAAAGTCGATATTAGATTCCTTATAGATGATCCATCTATAATTGTGTCTGGCAGAGAAGTTCAACTATCCCAAGTTCTAATCAATATGATTAACAACTCGGCAGATGCGGTGGAAAAACTAGATGAAAAGTGGATTACCGTTGAATGCGTATCAACCAAAGACCAACTGGTCATTTCAATTACGGATTCAGGACAAGGTATCCCTGCCGACATCCAAACCAAAATGCTTCAGCCATTCTTTACCACCAAAGAACTAGGAAAAGGAACTGGATTGGGTTTAAGTATTTCTTTAGGAATTATCGAGTCTCATGGCGGAACTCTGACATATTGTCAAAATCACAAAAATACACGGTTTGAAATTACACTAAGAAGATCAACGTTCGGATCAATCCCCTCAGCAGCTTAACTACCTTAAACCATACTTAGCTTCGATAGCTTTTATTGTACCGTCTTGCTTCATTTTTTCAATAGCGGACTCAACTACCTTGAATGGCTGTGCATTTTTCTTAAGAACCGCGCACTTCACGGGCACAACATCAACCAAAAAACTTTCAACCTCCTGGGCCGCCATTCCGTTTTTCTTTTTCAAAATCCAATTGAATGATGTGGTTTCAACGATCGCATAATCGATTCTATCCCTCTGCAAAAGAGTGACATTCATCCCTTCATTAACCACATCGGCCCGCTTTGCTTTACCCGATTTAAACAGAACGTCGATGCCCCTATATATATATCCGGCCACTGTACCTATTGTTTTACCCTGAACATCATCTATTTTCAGAATAGGTTTCCGATCTTTTTTCCAAATAATAGAATTGCTCGTTTGAAATATAGGCTGACTAAAAAGATAATTTTCCGAGCGTACAGCCCAAGCTTCATTCACGTAACATCGAACTTCGGCTTTTCCCCTTTCCATAGCCGCATCAACTCGATTTCTAGAAAGATACACAAACTCCACAGGGAGGTTAGCATTTTTACCAATCGCTTCGATGATATCTTTGATCGCTCCACCGGTAAGATTTCTATCGCTATCAAAAAATGCATACGGTTCCGGCCAAGATTCAACTATGGAAAAACGCATAGGTTTTACTTTTACTTTCCCCTCACCCCAAGTCGAG
>DDTZ01000122.1 GCA_002344565.1 Bdellovibrionaceae bacterium UBA2351
CTGGTTATTGGCGGTGGTATTACTGGCGCCGGGGTGGCCCGGGATGCCAGTTCCCGTGGAATGAAAGTAGCCTTGGTAGAAGCCAGTGACTATGCATCCGGTACGTCATCACGCTCAAGCAAGCTTATTCATGGTGGTATTCGCTACCTTGAGAATATGGAATTTAAGTTAGTATTTGAGGCCTTATCCGAGCGTAAAACCTTATTTGAAATCGCCCCGCACCTAGTTCATCCCATGCGCTTTATGATTCCTATCTTTAAAGAATCTCGAGTGACCTTTTTTAAAATGGGCCTCGGAATGTGGTTATACGATGTGCTTTCTTTACTCCAAGCTCCAGAAATCCACAGAAAGCTTCTAGCTAAAGAAACCTTAAGCGCTCAATCTGAATTGAAATCAAACGGCCTAGTGGGCTCGTATATCTATTACGATGCGTACATGGATGATGATCGTTTAACGATTGAAACGGTCAGATCTGCGTCGCAGTTTGGTGCTGCAGTTGGAAATTATTTAAAAGTTCAAGGGGTCACGAAGGGCAAAGAGTATTATATTGTAGACGTGCTTGATTTATTGAATCAGACACAAATTCAAATTCGCACTAAACAAATCGTCAGTTGCACGGGACCATGGACAGATATTTTTGGCTCTCAGATTGAAAATGATTGGAAAAAACGCTTGCGCCCAACCAAGGGTATTCACTTGATTTTACCTAGAAAAAAATTGCCACTGCACCAAGCGGTGGTGATGGGCGCAGAAAAAAGTAGTCGAATTATCTTTGGTATTCCTCGGGGTGATTACATTATTGTGGGAACAACCGATACAGATTTTCAAGCAGATCCAGGAACGGTTTGCTCTGACAAAGCTGATGTTGACTATCTATTACAGGTTTTAAAATCCTATTTCCCAAATTCTAATGTGAACGTGAATGATATCTTGTCGTCGTATTCAGGAGTTCGTCCACTGGTTAAAGATGATTCGGATACGCCAGGTAAAACTAGCCGTGAACACCTGATTTTCAAAGACCCAATGGGAATTATGCATGTGACTGGTGGGAAATATACCACGTACCGAAAAATGGCCGAAGATGCGGTTGGGTTATTACTAAAAGACTTACCTTACGAAAAGCGATTTGAATTTAAAAACTCTAAAACGCGTGAGCCAATCAACGATTTAGTTACTGAAAATGGTTATCGAGAGTTTATTTCGCAGGATCGAACCGGTGAAGAAAAGAAACTGGCAGAACGTTACGGACCAGAAGCTTTGCTTATCATGCGCCCCCAAGGTGATTACAATCTTCTGCAAAGAGAAGTGGCCTTTCACATCGAAAACACAATGTGTTTAAATATTTTAGATTTCTACGTTCGTCGATCAAACTTATTCCTATATCACCGTGATCACGGTTTGAGTAAATTTGAAGAAATCTCGCGGGTCTTCAAAGACAAACTTGGCTACACCGAAAAACAAATCGGCACTGATCTAGAGGCGCTTCATGCCTATATTAAGAAAGAAATGAGCTGGAAAGTCTCGCAGTAGGGGTGTCTAAAA
Source organism: Bdellovibrionaceae bacterium UBA2351 (assembly GCA_002344565.1). Taxonomy (GTDB): domain Bacteria; phylum Bdellovibrionota; class Bdellovibrionia; order Bdellovibrionales; family Bdellovibrionaceae; genus UBA2316. The sequence continues at coordinate 1,543 of DDTZ01000122.1, forward strand.
ATAAGACACGGCCTCAGCAAAATAACACTTGGGGTAGGCTCATTTGTCTGTACTTTGTTTATAGCTGGTCTCGAGGTTGCTTTTTACTACTAATATGAAGTTCAGCCTGGGCTCGACGGTTTTTGCCATTCTTTCTATTAATATTTTGATTAGCCAAGCTAGTTTAGCTGGTTCATCACCGGCATGTGAAGATTTCTATAAGGTCACACCAAAGACATCGAATAGTTCATCTGATTCGTCTTTTCAATTCTGGCCTCGTCCCGAAAATGCAGTTTTAGGGGCAAATACGTCTCAGATTGCCAATCTCTTAGCGGAAAATTCGGCTCGCCAAAAACATAAAGGGCAAAGAAAAGTATATTCTCCCGAACTTATTGGCAGAGAATTATACACACCGGCCACTTCACCTCAAGGCGATAGGCTCTATTTTGCCCATAAAATGCTACTGGGAGATTTGATAAAAACCGATGTATATGCGGACGCGGTCGTTAAAGTTTTGGCAGAAGACGGTATTGATTCGCCAGAAGAAATTAGGCGATTTGTTGGTAACTTTCACGGCTGGGCCAAGCTGAACCAACAAGGCTCCGAAAGTTTTCTAGCTCGTTCTGCAAAAGAATTTGCCACACGGTTAGAGGATTTCGTCGGCGAAAATATTACTTACAAAAACATCGACGAAGCCATGGATAAATACGGTTTATCAGTCGAGGACCTCATTCAGTTAAAAAGTAATTTGGCTTTGTTTAGGGAGAATAATAACGGTAACTTGAAGCTTTCAATCATGTTGCCTATTTTAGAAGATGCCCAATTGATAACTAAGCTTTTTGAAGACGCGTTAGCAAGACGAAATACTCCCACGGTGGTTCCAGCTAAATCGATGGACGTAGCTATTAAAACTCCAGGAAATCAACTGGGTTGGGGCCTGCGTTCGGTTAAAAACTTCGGAAAAAAGATTTTCAGTGGAAGCCAACTTCGATTCCGTAGGCTTTCATCGAAAAACAATGAAGAGCTAATTGCAACAGCAGAAAATCTATTCGATTATTCAAGATCGGCATACGCTGCAGATCCTAATTTTCTAAAGAACGTTTTTGCTGATATCGCCAAAGGTAAACAGTTTAAGTTTTCTGAAGTGTCGGCTATTATCAA
>DDTZ01000174.1:0-2246 GCA_002344565.1 Bdellovibrionaceae bacterium UBA2351
GTTCCGGTGCGGTTTGAGTTTTGGTTATTGTTTTCAAAAAATAAAAAAACCCGGTTATAAACCGGGTTTTTTATTTTTAACTATAACCAAAACCTAAACTGGACAGGAACTGCAACAGCAACCGAAACCGCTGCCGACAAACCGAAAGATCCTCAGCGAAGTCAAGATCGTTTAATTCAAAGTCTGACGATAGAGCTTGTTCTTAATCTCAGTGAGTTTCTCTGGCACAACATCATACGGCTTTCCGCACATCTGACACATCACCTGCGCCGTTTCGTTTTTGGCAATCATATCGTCAAGCTCTTCGATTCCTAGCGTTTCTAAAGCGCGGACAACTCGTTCTTCGTTGCATGGGCAATAATAACTGATCGGGAAATTATGATCTAACTCCGAGAACTCAATGCCTTTTAAATACGGCTTTAAGAATTCGACGGGATGTCCTCCCTTTAGGATTTCTTCCGACATCGATGTTTTTACGTCTTGTGAATTTTTCAAAAGAAGATCAACAACGTCGTCCCCGACACCAGGCATGACTTCAATAAGTACACCGCCCGCCGATTGAACTTTCCCATACGTATCTAAATAAACACCTAATGAAATGATCGACCGGATTTGATGAGACTGCATAAGGTAATGACCAATGTCTTCGCCGATTTCTGATGTGACCATCTCAACCGTACCGTGATGAGGCTGCTTCTGAAACGGCAAGTGACGAGTCACTGACAATGTCCCCTGCCCGATATGTTCTTTTAATTTCAAACCCGAAGTGTATTTCGCAGGTTCATAATACGTGTGCGGCGTGTAGCCACGTACTTGGCCTTCGAAATGAGCTTCAGCGAATACGCGGCCCATTGGACCGTCACCGCGGAAATATAAACCCACTTGCTGTTTTTCTTTTAAATGGCTGGCCAGCAATAATGCGCCAACCATCGCACGACCTACCGCCATTGTTGGCAGTGGGCTTGTGTTTTGAATTCGTTGCATTTCCTTAACAACCTCGGTGGCGTTAACGGCGGCAGCACGAATCGTAAAATCGTTAGAAACAAAACGGTGGACTCTTTCCATAGGCATTTGAGTCAAACATTTTTTTAAAATTCTGTCCATCGCTAATTTCGGTTGAAACCGCGATTCACAGGATTTAGAGTTAAAATATTAGCGAGGTTCGGTTTGAATTTTATCTTGTTTAGACATGCTGAAAAAAGCTCGGAAATGATAGCGGACTGTTCTTTATCTGCCGCTGGCTTCAATCAAGCCCGAAATTTAGTGCAACTGATTCAAACAAAAAAACTACCACCACCCACACACCTATTTTGCTCACCACGTAAGCGCACACGCGAAACGTTATCTTTTGTCGCCGAGCAAACTCGTTTAAAAATTACGCCAACGCCTTTATTGGATTTACGAACCGATAACGAATCCACAAAAGATTTCCGCCTTAGAGTCCAAGAATTTTTGGTTGGATTCCAATTGGACATTCCTGACACCCCCAAAAACCCGCCCACAGTGTACGTATGCACTCATCAAGACTGGGCCGAAGAATTTATTTCCATAGTCGAAAGCTCCACCGATTTGTCGCAGCCTAAATACGCCCATTGGCCGAGTGGACAATATATGTATTTTGCCAAGTCAGATCTATGGCATTTAATGGATTTTAGTCGCATATGAGCATCTGGTGTGTGGGACGAAATTACGCAGATCACGCTAAAGAGTTAGGCAACACGGTGCCCTCTCAACCCTTGTTTTTCCTAAAATCATCCGCTTGTCTTGTTCACGGATCCAACATGAAATACCCTGACGGTGTTTTATCGTTGCACCATGAACTGGAAATGGCATTCCGGTTTGATGAAAAGTTACGCCTATCACACATTGCACTGGCGTTAGACCTAACAGACCGCGAACGGCAAAATGCTCTGAAAGCCAAAGGCGAACCGTGGACGCTGGCTAAATCGTTTAAAAACTCGTGCCCGATTTCCCCTTGGATTCCATTTGATGCCAATGAAATATATTCATTTGAACTCCAGATAAACGGGCAAATAAAACAAATCGGCGACCAAAATTTGATGATTTTTAAACTGCCCGATCTTGTTTCCTTTTTACAACTGCACTTTCCTGTATCAGAAGGCGATATATTGCTTTCAGGAACCCCGGCTGGCGTGGGTTCTATCCAAAAAGGCGATGTCTTAAAATCCGTGCTAAAAAACCAAAAACAGCAAATCCTTATTGAGTGGACTCTAAAAATAGAGTAA
>DDTZ01000174.1:2555-17340 GCA_002344565.1 Bdellovibrionaceae bacterium UBA2351
ACACATCGACGGATGCTGATCAAAAACGTATTGTAGAAATTGGTAGTGAAATTCTAAAAAAAATGGAATCAAATTCCAAAGTGTCTTTGTTCTCTAAAGACTTCTGGTACGGCAGCATTATGGACTGGAGCATGAAGAATGAAACATTTAAAACAAATATGTTTCGCTTCGTAGACGTACTTCCTTCATTAAACTCGTCCAACGAAGTCGCTCAACATTTAAAAGAATACTTCACCGAAGGCGGATCGGAATTACCGAGCGTATTCAACGTCGGTTTAGGTTTAGGTAGTTTGGCTCCGGGGTTGATGGCGAGTGCGATCAAGAAAAATGTCACGCAAATGGCAAAGATGTTTATTACAGGCGAAAACCCAAACGAAGCCCTTTCCGTATTAAAGAAAATGCGCAAAAACAACATGACGTTCACTGTAGATATCTTGGGTGAGGCGACGCTTTCTGAAAAAGAAGCGGCCGAATACACAAGCAAATATCAAGAACTTATGGATGGTTTAGCAAAAGATGCCGAGAAATGGGAAACGAACCCTCTATTAGATTCTGACTCCGAAGGCGCGATCCCTAAAGTGAACGTATCTGTGAAAATGTCGGCATTATATTCCCAAATCAATGATCGCGCTTGGGATGAAACTAAATCCATCGTAAAAGATCGCCTTCGTCCATTGTTCAAAAAAGCAATGGAGAAAAATATTTTCCTCAATCTAGATATGGAGCAGTACTCGGTTAAACATTTAACCGTAGAGGTGTTCAAAGAATTATTAATGGAACCAGAACTACGTGGTTATAAATTCTTTGGTTGCGTGATCCAGGCCTATTTAAAAGATTCAAGCGATGATATTAAAGATCTATCCGCATTTGCAAAAGCTCGTCAAACGCCGTTCACGGTTCGTTTAGTGAAAGGCGCCTACTGGGACTATGAAACCATCGATTCTGAACAAAAGAACTGGTCTGTTCCTGTTTACACCGTAAAAGCTGAATCGGATGCGAACTACGAATACTGCGCCAAAATTTTAATTGATAACTACCCTTTCATCAAAGCAGCGTTTGCGTCGCATAACGTTCGTACGCTATCGGCGTGCTTGCACTATGCTCAAACTAAAAATGTTCCCAAGAACGGTTTTGAAATTCAAATGTTGTTTGGAATGGCAGAACCTATCAAAAAAACATTCTCAGAGATGGGATACCGAGTTCGCGAATACGCACCCGTGGGCGAATTGATTCCAGGTATGGCGTATCTTGTTCGCCGTCTTTTAGAAAATACATCCAACGAATCCTGGTTACGCGGCAAATTTGCCGAAAACAAATCGATGGATGAATTACTAGCAGACCCTACGACTAAAATTCCTAGACCAGGAACGCCGCCGGCTCCGGGACAGTACAAATCGACAGTGGCGCAGCACAGTTTCCAGAACGAACCCCTGTCTGATTTTGCGATCGAAGCGAATCGTAAGTTAATGCAAGATGCGCTTAAAAACTTTAAGCCTGAAACGACGAAAACGGTTTTACCTGAAATCAACTTCAAATCAGTCACTACAGCTGATTTTTTAAATCGCGAAAACCCATCGCAGGTGAATCAAGTTCTGGCAAAAATTGGTTTAGCGACGAAAGACATGGCAGAAACAGCAATTCAAGAATCGCATAAAGCGTTTGCTACCTGGAAAAAAGTTCCGGCAGCTACGCGTGCCGACTACTTACGAAAATTAGCTAAAATGATGCACGATCGTAAATGGGAATTGATGGCGACGCAAATTTATGAAGTTGGAAAACCTTGGGCGGAAGCTGATGGCGATATCGGCGAAGCGATCGATTTCTGTAATTACTATGCCGATCATATGTCAGAAATGGCAGCGCCACTTAAAGTCGGCGGTGTACCAGGCGAAATTTCACACTACATTTACAAACCACGCGGCGTTTGCTTGGTCATTGCTCCGTGGAATTTCCCTCTTGCCATACTATGCGGACAAGTGGCGGCAGCTCTAGTGACTGGCAACACAGTGATCATGAAGCCAGCAGAGCAAAGTTCATTGATGGCAAACAGCCTATATCAAATGATTAAAGAATTAGGCTTACCAACAGGCACTGTTCAATTCCTTCCAGGTCTTGGCGAAGTAGTTGGTGAGTACTTAGTGAATCATGCATTAACAAGCACAATTGCATTTACGGGCTCGATGAATGTGGGTCTTCATATTTTAAACAAAGCGACTGTGACTCAAATAGGCCAACAGCACGTAAAACGTTGCATTATCGAAATGGGCGGCAAGAATGCAGTGATCATCGACAGCGATGCCGATCTGGATGAAGCGGTAGACGCCGTCGTGTACTCGGCATTTGGCTTCGCAGGGCAAAAATGTTCAGCGGCTAGTCGTTGTATCGTTCTTGAGGATGTCTATGAAAAATTCTCGCAGCGCTTAGTCGAAGCGACTAAATCAATCTCTGTGGGTTCTGTTCTAAATCCTAAAAACTATTTAGGACCTGTCGTTGATAAAGAAGCCTATGATCGTATCCAAGGATTAATCCAAAAATACTCTGGTCAATACAAAGTTCTTCATGGTGCGACAACAAGCACAGATGGTTATTTTGTATCTCCGACTATCTTTGGCGATGTCCCTGCGGATTCTGATTTAGCTCAGGAAGAAATCTTTGGTCCGGTGTTAGCATTGATTAAAGCCAAAGATATGGATCAAGCATTGATGTTTGCCAACGGAACTAAGTACGCACTTACTGGTGGATTATTCTCGAGAAGCCCGGCGAATATTGCAAAAGTTCGTAACGAATTTGAGGTCGGCAACTTGTACATCAACCGCGGCATCACGGGCGCGATGGTTGACCGTCATCCATTTGGCGGTTTTAAAATGAGTGGTGTTGGCTCTAAAACAGGCGGACCCGACTATTTAAAACAATTTGTGGAACCTATTTGTGTGACTGAAAATACTCTGCGTCGCGGTTTTGCGCCACAAGAGTAAGAGTCGTTAAGCAGCTTCTTCTAGAAGAGTACCCATGGTGGCTTTAAGTGTGAAAGCAAGCAAGCCACCAAACAATGCGCCTCCCAAGTGCGCCGAGAACGCAACACCGCTCGAGACACCAGGGATTTGAGCGGCGAAAGACGCTAAATCTGGAACCAGGTACATTGGAATAATCACAAATGTTGGTAGATACATATGTCCGAAATTATTCCCACTTGGACTCAGGAAGTAATAAAACCGGGTATTTTTACGAAAATAATAGAACGCGTAAAACGAAATTAACCCGCTAACAGCACCACTGGCACCTACCATCGGAATCAACGTGGTCGGATTAAAGTATAAGTAAAACAATCCACCAGCGATACCACTAAAAATATATAGCATTACAAAACCAACTGCTCCTAATAACGATTCAAGTGAATATCCAATTAAAAACAAGAACAGCATATTGCTGAACAAATGCCATAAATTCATATGAGAAAACTGATACGTAAACCAACTGAAAGTTTGTTTGTTACCATGGGATAAGCCCAGCATAAACAAGGTTTGCTGTTTTACTCGTTCTTGATATTCCGCAACCATTTTTTTCCAGTTGCCCCAACGAACTTCGTCGTTGTCCCATGACCGATTTTCAATTGAGCCAATAAAGTTTTTATCGCGTAACGCCGTCGAACTTAAGATGGCCCGGTGATCGGTATTATTTGAATCGTATTGCAAAAGCAATTTCTTGTTCTCACCGACATCCATATTACTATTTAGGTACTTAAAATAGTATTGTGCGGTTAATTCGGCGTAGGCAGGACTAAATAATTTTGATTTTACTTTCTCTTCATCTGACTGCGTGAAAAACATAAAGAACAGAAGCACATTAGCCAAAATAAGGATATTTACAAAATTGATATCGAATCTATTAAGAAATAATCTTGGCCAAGGAAAAATCATGGCCTAACACTCATTCGCTTTAAGAACCGAGCCTTACGTGCATCCCATCCCACCGTTAAATCCTTCTCAGCGGCCGGACTACGCGAGCTTTGTTCGTTCAAAAAAACATACGAAGTTAAATAGTATAGTTCTAAATTCTTGTTCCAATCTAAATGAGTGTAGAGAAAATCAAGCAAAGCGAATATCCGTGCGTGATCATTTTTAGGCAAAGCGGTATTCAATGACACTAAAAGATTAAGAATGTCTTCGTCGTCCGGTTTAATTTTATCAAAATCGATCGCTACCGTGTCTTGACATAAGATCTTATCAGCCCGTGTGGCACAATATTTCGCTTTATAAGACTCTTTTAAGTCTTCATTCGGTGTGATTATGAATTGAGTCAGGTAATTGATTTCAGCGTTGCTGTTACCAGAATCAAATGCTTTTTCCACCAAATCCTTTGCGCAACTTAGGTTTTCTGTTTCGCGAGACTTAGAAAGATAGTGCTTTAAATAGTGAGCCAATGATTCTGTACATTTAGTTTTTACTTTGCTCGCCAAACTCTGCGTTTGTGATGACGTTACCGTTTTATAAAAAATAGCTCCGATAGCTAAGAAAAATAAAATGATCGAAGTGTTCGTCCAGCGCAAAATGATTTTTCTAAATTCAGGATGAATCTCATCGTGCTTTGTCTGCCTTAGACTCACTAAATGAGTTTGTGACAATCGATCATAAAACATGGAACGATCAGACCTTAAAACCACTTCAACGAAAGGAATACACCCTAACAACAGGGCTTGAAATTTGAAAACAGAACGGAACAAGATCGCTAAAAATCCGGGACGTTGCCCGGCCTGATCAACGACTCGCATGTACAAAAATCGATGTCCCGGGGTCGCGCCATTAAAGAAAATAAACAATACTTCATACAAAACGAACAGTGCAAATGTGATAAATACGCACTGAAGCACTAGACTGAATACATTTTCAGATGTCTTAGTAAACATCGTCCATCGCAGATCGTTTGTGATGCCACCGCAGAACAAAGAAATGACCGGCCCCAAAATGAGGAAATCAATTACGTTTGCAAAAAATCTATCCAGATACGGCGCGGGTCGATTCTTGGATTGGGCTGATGAATCTTCAGTAAGATCGTGAATAACCATGTCGCTTTGTCGACAAAGGATTCACTTTTTAAGAGACTAGATTTTCAATAATATTGAACCTCTTTAGGAAAAGAGGTTCAGGTATTTTTAATTTATAGGACTTTAAGCTGGGTCAATTTACCAGCAGCATCTTTGTCTAGCTGCAAACGATCGATCACAACGCCTTTTTGGTCAAGAAGTTCATAGACCTCAGATGCATCTGAACGATTTGTTAGTTTGAAATGAACGGCCTTGTCGTTGAATAGGGAAATATACTTTTTAACAAATATCTCGCCGTCAGCAATATCTACACGAGCGTCGGAATCATCTTCTGACTGAACCGCCAAAACACGTTGAGCATCCGATTTCACACGGTACTTGCCTTCTAATGAAGAAAAGATCATTTCATCTTTTAGTGAAGGCTCTTGAGATTTAAAACCAACGAGATTTTCTTTGTTAGCGATTTCTTTAGCAAGCATATGTTCTTTAATTATAGCTTGTTTATTGTCTAACTGAATAGACGCAACATTTCTGGAACCCGCACCAAATTTATTGAAATCCGCGATCCACTGGTTCGCCGCTACTGTAAAGACAAATAAGCCAAGAACCGAAAGCCCCAGAACCGCTTTCTTTTCCTGTGTACGAAGCATAGATTTCTGACGGATCATTCGTTTTGCTGGAAACTCTAGAACATTGTCTTTCTTATCTTGCTTGCTCATTTAACCCTCTCCTATAATCTTAGCTTACTTTCTCGTCTTATTTTAAAAAAAATAAAACTAAGACTTTCGCCGCGTTTACTTTATACGTAGCGAAAGAGGTGCCACGTAGGGTTAACTACGTTCGTTTAGAACTTCAGAAACTATCGTACTATTAGTCAACTGACCTGTATCACATGACATATCATAATGAGACAGTATGTTGAGACACCTGAACACTTCAAAATGGTTATTTTTAGCAATCCTCTGGATGATATATTGGCTCGCCGTTGCAGGAGCTACAGTCTATATTCTACCTGTTTACCTGGATGCTGATCAGTTTCATAACTCGTGGATTACCACTCTCTATTTTGCGCTTTTTGCGACTGTATCTGGTCTATTTTTTAAAATTAAAGAATCACTGCCTCATTTACACCGGACCGCTTGGCAAATCAGAATGATAGTATATCTAGCGGCCTCATTTATCATTCTAACTTTTACGTTTGATTTGTTTTTCACGCTTAATCACAAAGCTCAGGCGGCGATTTTTGATTCGCAGCTATACTATCCTTTATTTTCGATTCAGACGACGATACCTAAAACTTTCGATATTATTTTTCAACAAATTACGATTTTTGGATTTATCAAATATCTAGTTAAGGAAAATTACGACAAATACAGAATTCGCCAAATTGTATGGCTTGCATTCGCCTGCGTTCACTTGCCTTTAATGATTAAGCCAGGGATATACTGGATCACGCTTGTTCTACCCAGTTTGTTTGCGGGATGGTTGTTTGCAAATTTTATTTTAAACTTTAGATACGGTTTAATTTATTCCTACGCCCTGCATTTCTTTTTTTATATTGGCACTGGTATTTTTCTGCGCGTCTACCACTCGCTCTAAAGTAACTTAATTAAGAACGATTTCAGATTTGTTTTTTCATGGGGCAACTCAAAATCCATCGACGGCAACAGAAGATTAATTTGTAAATTCGAAATGGCTAAGTCTTTTTGAACTTTAACGATCATGCGACGTAGATCATCAACAAAGAAGCCGTCAAATTGAGTCGAAAGCAATAAAACTCCTCGCGGAGCTAATAAGGATAGGCAATCAAAAACTAGTTTCTCTAACCCTTTTTCCACACGAAAGATCCCTTTTTCGCGACGAAAAAATGTGGGCGCATCACACACAACAATATCAAATTTAGTTTGTTTAACTACACTTGCCTCCACAAATGTCAGGCTATCTCGAAAACGAAACTTAAAAGATTCAGGATTTAACCCATTCTTCTGAAAGTTTCGCTTGGCCCACGCTAAATTATTTTTACTAGCGTCGATCAAAACCACATCTGCCGCCTGCCCCAATGCCGCCGACAAGCCATAGCTGCCCGTATTTGAAAACAGACTTAGAACCTTTTTGTCCTTGGCGTTGTCTTTAATCCACTTTCGTTGCAATCGTTGATTTAAATACAAACCTAAAGATGAAGCATTATCTGCTTTTAATTCATATTCAACACCAAGTTCATTCGCCGACCATTGGTCTATCGGTGAATGGCCAATAAACAATTTCAAATCTCTTCCGTACACCCAAATCGACTTCTTCAAACTGGCTGATACCTGAGTCCATGTCGCTAAATTCTTAGGCGTCCACTCTTCTTTATACCAATTTAAAATCAGGATCGATCCAAACTGATCTAATGAAAATCCTGGCTCTTTAGCACCATTAACATGATTAACTAATCGATAACATTGCCGAGTTAGATCTTTGCCCGAAAAAAGTCGCTCGCGACGGTCCACCTCAAAAAATGTCCTTGATAAAATAGGATCCGCCAAAATGGCGAGTGATTCAAAATACACAGGCGGTTTGGATTCAATCGAAATTTCATTTGGGAATTGGATCCTGTGATTATGAAGGGTAAGAAACGAGTATTTAACACCACCATATTTTTCATCGCCTAACAACGACAAGCCCGCGTACTGGGCATGAATGCGGATCTGGTGATTACGACCCGTGTAGGGATTTGCCTGCCACAGTTGATATCCATGTTCAGCTTTCAGAAGTGTTAGCTCTGTCTTCGCCTCTAGTTCTTTGGCCTTATGGATGATGGGTTGATCCACCATTATTTTTTTCTCTTTAGACTGGCTTTTCGTAATAAACCAATACGTTTTCTTTACCTGACGATTTAGAAAATAATCCGCATACTTTTTGGCAGACGCTACTGACTTACCAAAAATCATTACCCCTGTTGTGGTCTGATCCAGCCGATGAATAATATGCAGAAGTGCTCCACGATTCTTTTCGTATATTTCAATCAGGCCGTCTTCAATAGCGGCCCCGTGATCCGATTTTGCATCATTGGTATGAGCATTGAATCCATATGGCTTGTCGATGGCAATGATTTCATCATCCTCAAAAAGAACGGACAAAAGTTCATCATTCAACCGCAGAAAATTCATTTAGTGGCGAACTCGTTTTTGCTCGATGTATTCTTCGTAGGTAACGTGGTTATCATATACGACACCATTTTCACCAATTTCAATAATTCTATTTGCAACTGTTTGGATAAATTCGTGGTCGTGGGACGTAAAGATCACATTCCCTTTAAATCGTTTCACACCTTCATTTACAGCCGATATACTTTCCAAATCTAAATGCGCTGTCGGACCATCCAGCAGTAATACGTTTGCTCCAGAAAGCATCATTTTCGAGAACATGCAACGAACACGTTCGCCCCCTGACAATACAGTTGGCTTTTTCATCGCATCGCTACCACTGAAAAGCATTTTACCCAAGAAGCCACGCAAGAACGATTCATCCTTATCATGAGAATACTGACGAAGCCAATCCACCAACGTATTTTCATCACCCGAGAAATATTTAGAATTATCCGTTGGGAAATAATTCACTGATGTCGTGATACCCCATGCGTATTTACCCGAATCTGCTGATAGCTCGCCTGCTAAAATATCAAGTAGAACCGTCTTTGCTAAATCATTGCGACCTAAAAGAGCGATTTTATCTCCTTTACGTACGCTGAAACTGACATTCTTTAAGACAGGCTCTCCGTTCACTGTTTTAGAAATATCTTCGACAGTAAGGACATCATTTCCAATTTCACGTTTGATATCGAAGCCAACAAATGGCTGGCGACGGGAAGACGCCGGCATATCTGTAAATGTTAACTTTTCTAGCTGTTTCTGACGAGATGATGCCTGACGGGATTTCGAAGCATTTGCGCTGAACCGAGCGATGAAGCTCTTTAACTCTTCGGCCTTGTCGGCACTCTTTTTATTTTGATCGGCTAGCAAACGTTGATTTAATTCGCTCGCCTGGCGCCAGAAATCGTAGTTACCAGTAAATGTTGTAATTTTAGAATAGTCGATATCTGCCATATGTGTGCAGACTTTATTTAAGAAATAGCGATCATGAGAAATTACGATCACAGTATTTTCAAAGTTCAACAAGAACTCTTCTAACCATTTAATCGCATAGATATCCAAGTGATTCGTTGGTTCATCCAGTAACAAAATATCCGGTTTGCCAAATAAGGCCTGAGCTAAAAGAACTTTTACTTTCTCTCCTCCGGTCATTTCACTCATTAATTTTTGATGATTCTCTTCCGCGATACCCAGATCAGCTAGCATTTTACCTGCATCCGATTCGGCTTCCCATCCATTTAACTCAGCGAACTGAGTCTCTAGATCAGATGCGCGCAGCCCATCCTCTTCTGAAAAATCCGGTTTCGCATACAACGCGTCTTTTTCTTGCATAATTTTATAGAGCTTATCGTTACCCATTAACACGGTCGTAATTACCGAGTACTGATCGTAAGCATAATGATCCTGTTTTAACGCCGACAAGCGCATGTTCCCTGGAATGATCACTTCACCTGTGTTGGGTTCGATTTCTTTCGATAGAATTTTAAAAAATGTCGACTTGCCGGCACCATTGGCGCCGATTAGTCCATAACAATTACCCGGTGTAAATTTAACGTTAACCTCGTCAAAAAGTTTTCTTCCACCAAAGCTCAAACTGACATTACTAGTGCTAATCATACGAGGTCGACTCCCAAAATTTGAATGCCGTGATTTTACTGGGAAATCGATAAAATTTCAACCTAAGGATAGTGAAATCCAGATATGCCTGTAATTCTGACATCCAACACTTATTCAGTAGTAGGAGCTATGGGCTCTGGCTTGTAGTAACGATCCCAAAGCGAATTAGTTAGGCGATTTAAGGGGTCCCACTTCTGTTTTAAAGCAAAGAACTCTTTCGCTTTAGGGTAGGCCTGGTGAAACTGCTCGCTTGTCGCGTGAATCTGGTAAGGTAAATAGTAGCTTCCCCCTACCTCTAAAGCGGCCGAAATTAGATCTTGAGTGATTTTCGCAATGGCTTTGCGGGTCTTTTTGTCGGTCTTTTGCCTGTAATAAATAACTAAAGAAAAAACCTCTTTCGGTGCCCAGGCTAGTAACGATCCCGTATCCGGCAAAGCATGGCGAATTGACACATTCACAACATTAAATATCGAAGTCTTTAAAAGTGGGCGAACAGAGTCCACGAACTCGACTAATTTTCCAACTGGTACAAAATATTCCTGCAGAACATAGGTGGTCTCTGATCGGCTCTTGGGTTCAAGTTCTGCAACATCATAGCTGGCTTCATGATTACGCCAAACTACAACCGTTTTTTTGTAACTTATAGGATCAATTACCGACTGTCGCAATTTTTTTCCCGTTTTACTCGAGGAAATCATTTTTATGGCAAACGGCTGGAAAGAGTACGAATCATTGGCCGGAATCAACCGAGCCTGATCGGTCAGCGCTTTCTTACTTTTTACCCAAGTCACGGCCATCACATCTTTAAAATCTGGCGGATATAAATCTCCGTTATGAAAAACCGCATTAGAATTGTTTCGGATAGATTTGAAAAAATAATCGGAATATTTTTTCAAAGATATGGACCTTGCCGTTCGTTCGACCTTGCCGTTATCTACTAGCTGTAACGTTGCCTCGACGATGACTCCCAATCCCCCATAACCGCCGATCGCACCATAAAAAAGCTCGGAATTTTGACTGGGAGAGGCCTCTTCAATGTGGCCATCAGCCATTACTAATTTTATGGAATCCACAGATCGAATGATAGGTCCCTGGCCGACGTATCGGCCGTGAACATTCACACTCAGAGAACCGCCGACTGTAAAGTTAGAATAGGTTTGCATAATTTTAATCGAAAGCTCATGAGGATCAATGATCTCTTGCAATTGGCGCCAACGAATCCCAGCTTCCACAGTCACTTGTTTCTTTTTCACGTCAAGCCGAACGACTTTATTCATTCTTCGCATATCGATATGCAAAGTGCCCTCTAAAGCCGTTTGCCCTCCCATGCTGTAACGTCCACCACCTATACTGATTTTTCCTTTATTGTTCTTTATAAACTCTTGAATTTGCTCAACCGATGTCGGCTGAAACACTGATGTCACTTCAATTGGATTCAGTTGCGTGATATCATTGACGACTACTTTTGCATGCACAAACGAAGCTAACAAAAAAATGACAAATGCTATGGATCTAAACATCAAAACTATTATTAGATTTACAGCCTATACCGTCAAGTTTTGTATTGTCGCTAATGAATTGTCTTGCTGGCAATACTCTGGACCACTTGAAGAACTTCAGAATCATATCCCGACTCAAAATCAACCCGTCGAGGATAAAGAGTCACATCAGCCGTTACCCCGCGCCCTTCAACTTGATACCCATAGATCGATTCATAGTAGGCTTCAGGGATAGAGAGTTTAACGACTTGACCCCAGATATTAGAAACATCGTACCAAATACCGACAAGGAGCTCCCCAGAGGACGTCGCGCCTTGGATAGGCGTTTGTAGTTTATCCCGAAAAGCCAAAGCCACCCATTCCGCCGTCGATTTGGAGTGAGCATCAAGTAGTAGTGCCGTCGGCTTGGGTAAACATTTTTTTTGTGGGTAGGTTCTTAAAGTAACAGAATCAAATGTATTTAAAACATCAATTTGATATTCATCGTCCATGTTATTTTCAAAGTACCCCGTCTGTCCGAGATCCTTGTTTTTTTTCATGTAACCAACGACCGTCGGTTCGCATACAAAGTGGCTTAGAAAACGCAATCCTGCGACAAAATTCCCTCCATTGTTACCTCTAAAATCAATCACGATCTTATCTGTAGGTTTAATCTTAGAAAACATCTCACTTAATTTTTCTTGGGAAAAATACTGACTCTTAAACGACTCAACAGTGATGAGCTTTACGCCCTGAACCTCTGTAACACTGATATCCCGATTGCTTAGTAATTTTTTTGGCTCCAGTTCAACAACCAAAATTTTCTTACGACGTTCTATTTTTAGCTTACCTTTCCAACGATTTAATTCGTAAGGACTTAAACTTTCGTGTTTTTCAAGAACGACGCGATCACCACGTTGCAAGCCCTTTTTAAGCGCTTCACTATTGGCCATTATTCGAGTCACAATCAATTCGCCATCGATGAACTGCGAATCAATTCCATTTTCAAAGTCAGTGTCTGTCCAAATAGCTTCGCTTTCCTCTTGGCTAAATAGCTCTAGATGCGAAACTTTCAATTGAGAAAGAACATCGTTTCCAATCGCAAGTAATTTTTTAATATCAGACGTTTTTTCCATCGCTTTTCTAGAGTGAATGCGACAATCGCGCAGCCATTCGTTCATATCTTTTCCGACGGGAACAATGCGCTCATATACAAAATGACATGTTTTATAAATATGATTATCTAAGGTTCGGTACTTTTCCACGAGGGGAAAAAAAACCAACAGGATGAGTCCTATGGAAACTATAACTTTAAGTATAATTTGGGTGGGCATAAATTAAACAGGGGCTTTGAAAGCCCCTGCAATAAAGTCTAGGCAGCTTGTGCCACTTTTTTCTTGCGTGCTTGAGAAGGGTCGATTTGATATTGCTTAACTTTTCTATATAAAGTCGCGCGACCAATGCCTAAAGCTTTTGCGGCTTCAGTTAGGTTACCTTTATACTGGCTGATTGCATTTTCAATCGCTTTTGCTTCGATATCATCCATTTTTTGAACTTTAGAGTCCATTGAAGGAGTGGGGAATGGAAGAACGTTGCTTGACGTGTTGTAGCTAGGAGTTAGGCTGCCCATACCTGCGCTTAGCGTAGGAAGGTTAGCACCTAGTTGTTGACGAAAGCTTGGGTTTTCCAAACTAGACCGCCATTGTTCTGGAGTGTACACCTGGAACTCAACATCATGAGTTTCCCAATATTTTTTTGCTGTTTCTACTGTCTCAGTATTATCGCTTACTAAAATCAAGTATGTCTTAGACATAATCCTCCCCTTCATGCATCTCAATGATACAAAATTTATCGACCCTTACTCTATCGGTGAATCATTTAGGGAATTTAGGGGTATTTTTAACTTTTTTTTTACGGATAAATGTCTGAATTTGCAAACGAATCAATTTCAATACCAGGTACTGTAGATTTCTTCGACAGTTTATAAAACATTTTTTATATATATATCTACCTTTTTTTAACAGGAATCCGACAGGTAGGTTAAGTAGTCTATTATAGATGGGAGATTTATGAAGTCGTTTCAGCTTTCAAGTTGGTTTCGCGGGATTAAGGCGCGATTATTATTTACCGCCATGTTACCTTTGATTGGTTTCAGCGTTACATTTATAGTTACAATGACTAGCGTAAATAAACTAGGTGGGATGCTGGATGTGGCACACGGAACAATTATTCCAAACCAACAGTTTCTGGCA
Organism: Bdellovibrionaceae bacterium UBA2351; assembly: GCA_002344565.1. Lineage (GTDB taxonomy): Bacteria > Bdellovibrionota > Bdellovibrionia > Bdellovibrionales > Bdellovibrionaceae > UBA2316. The sequence goes on from DDTZ01000174.1 coordinate 16,078, forward strand.
GAAATGAAAATGTCACGCATGTCCTTCAACTTGACTATGCATGAAGCTTTAGGCTCAACAGAAGTGGATTTGAAAACGGTATCAGAAGCTGAATCCTATATTAAGTCATTTAAAGTCGCTTACTCAGATTATCAGAAAGCTCCTAATATCGAAGGTGAACATGAAATTCACAATGCATCAAAAGGTGATATTAAATTATTAATCGAAATAATGGAAAGCATCGCTAGCAACGCCAAATCTGGTGATCCAGAAAAAGTTAAAAAAGCAGAAGCCGATTTAAACGGCGATCTAAAAACCGTAGGTACAAAAGTTTTAAAAGACTTCAATGAAGCTGTCTATACCCTATACGAAGTTAAAGCCATGGATGAAAGCTCTGGGGCCAAGCAAACACTGAGTTCAATTTTCAAATACCTAGTTCTAACGATCACTATCTCGGCACTCCTTCTTTGCACTACGATCATTTGGATCGCTTCACGTATGTCCTCTTCAATCTTAAATATTTCAGAACACCTGACCCGTTCTAATATGGAAGTGGCCTCATCAATCACTCAATTGAAAACAGCAGGTAACTCATTGTCGACATCATCTACTGAATCGGCCGCTTCGTTAGAAGAAACCGTGGCGTCACTAGAAGAAATCACGTCTATGGTTCGATTGGGCTCTAACAATGCGAAAATGGCAGCTGAATTAGCCAGCACGTCTCGTCAAGCAGCAGAAAATGGTGCGATTGAAATTCAAAATTTAATTACGTCCATGACTGCGATTTCGACCTCATCTAAGAAAATTGAAGAAATCACGTCCGTGATCGACGATATCGCCTTCCAAACAAATCTTCTAGCCCTTAACGCAGCTGTCGAAGCGGCGCGTGCGGGTGAACAAGGTAAAGGTTTCGCAGTGGTAGCCGAAGCCGTTCGCGCCCTAGCTCAACGAAGCTCAACATCGGCTAAAGACATCTCATCGCTAATCAAAGATTCAGTAGAGCAAATTGATAAGGGAAGCTCAATCGCTGATAAGAGCGGTGGTCTGTTGTCCAATATCGTAAGTTCAATTAAAAAAGTATCTGACTTAAATAATGAGATCGCTACGGCCAGCAACGAACAGGCTGCAGGAATCGAACAAATCAACACAGCTATGACTCAGCTCGACCAGGCCGGACAGGTGAACGCAGCGTCGGCTGAAGAAATTTCAGCCGCTACAGAAGAGCTGAAGAAGCTTGTCGATACTACTGTGATTTTAACAAATGACTTAACTCAAATTGTCGAA
>DDTZ01000012.1:0-15524 GCA_002344565.1 Bdellovibrionaceae bacterium UBA2351
ATTAGCCACTTTTCTAATTACGGCGGTGGTGTTGATATCCTGGCTCCAGGGCTAAATATTTTAAGTACATTCCCAATGGAAACCCGTCCGGTACGTTTCCGTAAAACATGGGGTTTTGAATTCTTATCAGGTACGTCACAAGCATCACCATTCGTTGCGGGTGTGGTTGCAGAAATGATTGCGCAAGGAATTCCAAAAAACGAAATCTACCCACGATTGATGGCTACGACTCGTTTGCCAAAAGTAAATCAAGGATTGTTTGAAGGCGTGCCTCATTTACCAGACAAATTGATTAGCTTAAAATCGAATGTTGAAGCAAAAATGACATTAGCTGGGAATATGGATTTTGCAAAAGCGATGGTGGCAAAACCAACACCAGTGGTTCTGCCTACTATTAAAGAAAAAACGACGTTGAATTGGAACAGTTTTGATAAAAAATTGAAATTTAATTTTACGTTAAAGAATTTCTGGGACGATATTAATTTCAGTCGCGTACAGGTGCGTGCTCGTTTCAAAGATGCCGATAAGTCACATCGCCCATCCGTAGTTTCTATTTCTGGTCTGCCGAAGTCTGGGAAATGGGAAGGTGGCCAAAAAGTAACAGTGATGGTGGATGCTGAGTTATTCAAAACAGAAGCCCAACGTAATTTGGTTCCCTCAGATTTAGATCTTGAAGTTTGGGTGATGGTAGATGGTCACCTCAGCAAGTACTTCCTTCAAGAGTATGAATTGGTGGTTCCGTTTTCGCCAACGACACAATTGCCAGATGTGGCACGTTTCCCAGTAAAAAAGTTTCCTGAAGGACGTATCGAGTGGAATCCGGTGGATGAAGCTCACGATTTCTTGTCGAACAAGCGCGATTATATTTTATCAGCGCAAGGTCAGAAAGACACGTCGTTCTCGTTGTTAACTCAAGATCGTTCTGGCGCGTATCAGTTGCTGGGTAATAACGTATTGAAACTTGAAAAGTCGTTCGATAAATTACGTTCGCAATACATCGTCCGTATGCTGCAAGGTAACAGCACGGTCTACGCACTTGGTTTCCTATATGAGCCGGAAGATGATGATAGTAACGAGTTACCTAAAGTGTATTTCTCGATGTTCGATAGTGATTTCAAGCTTATTGAAGAATTTAAGTACGACTCAGATAAAGCGGTGATGCCGTACCAAATTTATTGGATGACGGTGGGGGCTAAAAAGCGTCCAGCCTGGGTTGGGTATGGTAAAGATCCATCGACTAAACCCAGTCTAATTCAGCTGTGGGAAAATCCAGCCGGTAACGAGGAACTAAAAATTCGTTTCTATTACTTGGATGAAAACAATCAGCTGAACACCGTCGATGCTGGCGACGAATATGAAATTATCGACGTCCTTGAGCCCAGTTTAGAACAAAAAGTACGGGGCATAATTCCTGTCTTGATGGCCAAAAATCAAGGGACTGAAATTAAACCCTCTTTCGTATATGACTTCGCTCAAGCCGAAGTGGTTAATGGAAATATTCAGAATTTGAAAAAAATGGATGCGCTGTCAAAGAATTATCAATATCGCAACTTGATCGAAACGAAAGTGGATAAAATTTTGAATCTGGATGCAAGCCAAGAAGAATATGCGGGGACCTACTGGTTCAATGAAAATGGAAATCGTGAACAGCGAGTGACATTTATACACTTCCAAGGTCAGAAATATTTAGATCAAGTGTTAAAGCCACTTAACCCATTGTACGATTCGGCGTTGTTGGTCCGCGCGTCATTCTTGGGCTCACAGCGGGCGGGAACGTTTGTTCTAACGAATAGTGAAATTCAATATCACGATCTAATATCAGGTCAGACGGTCGGTAGAAGCCTAGAGCGATATACGTTCTATCCAGATGATTTTTTGACGAGCGTATACATGCCGATCACGGTGGCCGATTCAAAAAATCCCAATCAAAAGCTTCCCGCGATTTTCACGACGGAGAGCAGCGAGATCAACCGTGGTGTCAAAATAGTTGTCCCGATTTTTGCAAAGGCAGAGGGTTCGTCGCAAACAAAAGAGAAAGTAGTGGAACTCATGACACCAGCCAAACTGAGACTTGAAACACAAAGAACATCTGGTTGTCGTCCTTTGAATACACCTGTGTTTTTGGGAGAGAAAGGCTACGCGTTTGATTATTTTTGTGGGGATAGCATTTTAAGAATACCGATTAAACTGTAACTAAACTAAGTGCGTGAAAGAGGACGCGCTTAGAATAATTGAAACACACATAAAAAAACTTATAGAAAAGGGGGAAAAATGTTTTCTATTAATTCAAAACTAAAGGGTGCATTGCAACTGTCTTTAGTGAGTGCCTTAGCACTAGGCTTTTTTGGTTGCGGCGGCGGTGGCGGCGGCGGATCAACAAACGTTCTGTATTATCCGTTCGAAACTGTTTACGGCGATATCTGTAAAACGTACGAACCAACTCCAGGTTGCACATTCGACGCAACCACGGGGGCACGTATCACTGTAAGTCGTGATACTCATTATGATCGTTATGGCTACGGCTCAGACGATATGTGGTTTGTTGAATTTGATCAATACGGCGAAGCAGTTGTTTACGATCAAAATATGAAAGTACAACGCTATGCTGACGTGAGCGAATTTGCTGGTTATGTCGGTGGATACCAAATCGGCGTGGGAACTTCTGGTTTATTCTGGGAAGATATCCGTAATGGTGCGTACTGGTTAGGTAAAAACGGAGTTCTTTACTCTGCAAACTTAATCGAAAGCAACTTTGGTCAAGCGATTAACAACAAGAACGCAGCTAAAGCAACTGACACTAATTTCGCGGCTTTAAATTCTGATGCGAACAAAATCTTGGTAGCAAAAGGTGCGGACAAGTTAATGAAAGAATACGGTTTCAAAAAAGCTCAAGCAACAGCAGTTGCTAGCGTTTTGAACAACTTCGCGGTAACTACAGCGACTCGTGGAAAAGTAACGACCAAAGACATCGACGTGACATTTAAAGGTGCGTTCGGTGTTCCGTTCTCGGATGCTTTAACTGCAGTTAACAAGTTACGTGAAGGTGATAAGTCGTCTATGAGAGAGTTAACAAACCGTTCGGCTTCGGCTCTAGGTTTAAAGCCTCACCAAGCTCAACAGTTCATCAAAGGCATGTATAAAAAAGCCCTGACTCAATGGGGTTACGATGTGGAAACTGTAAGCTGGTAACAACCAGCTTACCCCGCGTCTCAGTAGCTGGTAATTTATACCAACTATATAGTTTCAAATCGCAAAAAGCCGGTGGAAATACCGGCTTTTTGCTTTTGAGGTTCGTTCATTTCTTGCCTATTGGCCGCCCGCGTCCTAATATGGGCGCTCCATGTCTGTGATCGTTTTGCCGGAAAAATACTACCTTTCTCACTTCTTTGAGCTGATTCAGCATCTCGAGACACATTATCAATCTGTATTTGAGTCGAACCACCAAGAATTTCTAAAATCGTTTCATGGTTTATCTGAAGACGCGCAGTGTGCCTATGTTCGAATGATTAATCGTAAAGGTTTGGTGTTTAACAATATTTCATTCACCAAATATTCGGAGATCTCGAACCCGATGGGCGCTTTGGCCGAACTAGAGCGCACGGGATTTTTATCGCGCGTAGTGGATACTGATAAACCTCTTTTGACCGAGTTTCTAACTAAAACGGAATTAGCTAAGTGGTTAAAGAAGTCGGGACTTCGGGTCGTATCGACAGAATCACGCAGTGATTTAATTTTAAAAGCGCAGGCTCATCAAAATGACTTGCTACTTCAGAATTTAGAAAGTCATTCGGATTTATTTATTCAACGTAGATTTGAAGAGTTAGATTACTTGTTGTTTTTATATTTCGGAAAAATTCAACGTAATCTGACATTATACACCTTACGTGATCTAGGTATTCGTCAGGCACATACGCTGAAAAGTGAATTTAAAGCGCGTTATACAGAGTTGCAAGACGCAAAAAATGATTACTTTTTCTATTCAGAAATCGAGCGTCTGAGCGAAGTGCAATCTGAAGACGAAGTCTTGTCTAAACTTGCGCTGACGCAATCTATACCAGCCAGCGCGATCAAAGATCAATGGTTGCTTGGTGTCGCTATTAAGTTTGAAGAGTTGAACCCGCAGATTACATTGCTGGCCTTACGTGCCTGCGGATCTCATCCCGCACGTGAACGCCAAGCTCGTTTGTTATATAAATGGGATCGTATTGAGGAATCTAAAACGGTTCTTGAAGCCATCTTGCAAGATCCAACGTGTGATGAGGAATTACTATTTGCGGAAGATTTTTTTGCTCGCAAGTTTGGAAAAAAGAGAACCGGATCATTGACCGAGATTTTGAAGAACTCACATCAGGTGACATTGAGTGATGTGTATCTTAAAAAGCCAGAACTCGGGGTTATTCATCTATATGAAAAGCAGGGTTTCACGGGTCACTTTGTTGAGAACTATCTTTGGGTCGGTTTGTTTGGATTAATTTTTTGGGATGAGTTGTTTTTGAGTCCTGCCGCTAAGTTATTTAACCCGTTTGAACGTCGCCCGGTCGATTTGATGGGGCCTGATTTCTATAATCGTTACGAGGTATTGATTGAATCAAAATTAGTACAAATGAACGATTATAATGCGATCGAGTTCATCATCTTAAAAACAGTGACTGAACACTATGGAAAAATGAATGATTTGTTTCAGTGGACGCCAAACTTGGCGCCAATGGTTTTAGATTTCGTTAAGAAAACAAGAAATAAAAATGTAGCTCACATCCTAAGAACGATGGCCAAGCGATTTGATAACTATCACAGTGGTTATCCTGATCTAATGCTCGAAAAAAATGGCGAGATCAGTTTTATTGAAGTCAAAGCTGAAGGTGATTCTCTACGCTATAAACAGCTGTCAAAAGCACGCTTACTTCGAGAAGCCGGTTTTGACGTAGACGTCATACGCGTTAAGTGGCAATCCGATCCAAATCAAGTATATGTTGTTGTCGATTTAGAAACGACGGGGGGAGCGCCTCAGTCCCATCGCGTGACTGAAATTGGAGCGGTCAAAGTTCAAGGCGGAAAAATAATTGATGAGTTTCAAACTCTAGTAAATCCAGAACGTCCGATTCCACCGTTTATTCAGAGGCTGACAGGAATTACCGATGCCATGGTTCAAGATGCACCTAAATTTGCCGAAATTGCCGAGTCGTTCAGGCAGTTCACAGAAGGTGCAATCTTTGTGGCTCATAATGTGAAATTTGACTACGGTTTTGTTCAAAAAGAATTTGCTCGTATCGAACACGACTTTCATCGCACCCAAATGTGTACGTGTTTAGGAATGAGGAAAAACTTTCCGGGAATTAAATCATACGGATTAAAAAATCTGACTCATCATTTTCAAATTTCACTCGACCAGCATCATCGTGCCCTGTGTGACGCTAAAGCGTCGGCTGAGTTGTTGTTATTGATGACTGGTTATAAAGAACCGAACCCACGTAAAATGGAAGAACTAGTTAGCGAAAATGAAAATCAAATGTCGCCTCCGGATGAGGCCGCAATTACATTAGAGTAAGGAGTGAGTATGAATTGTCCATGTGGAAGTTCAAAATCGTATGAAACATGTTGCGAACCTTTTATCAAAGGCGAAGCGTATCCCGAAACGGCCGAACAGTTAATGAGATCTCGTTATTCGGCCTATGTGAAGGGCAATGTTCAGTACATTCACGATAGCTTGGCTCCAGAATCTAGACATGATTTCGACATGGCTAGTACTAAAAAATGGGCGCAGCAGTCTAAATGGCTGGGCCTAAAAATTCACTCAGCGAGTGGTGGACCTAATGATAAAAAAGGTAAGGTTGAGTTCACGGCTACCTACAATGATAAAAAAGAAAACTTAGAGCATCACGAGGTTTCTGAGTTCCGTAAAGACGAGAATGGCCACTGGTTATTCGTAGGCGGGGATGCTCATACCCACAGAGAAGGCGAGGGGCACGACCACCACCACGCTAAGCCTGAAACGGTAGTACGTCAGGAACCTAAAATCGGCCGTAATGATCCGTGCACATGTGGCAGTGGGAAGAAATATAAGAAGTGCTGTGGGGCTGCGGCTTAAAGCCCTTCTAAATACCTGACAGCCAAGAAATGATTTTGGCTGTCACCATTGGTGACGTAATTGTTTGTCCCGGTAGTGCGAATAAATGATCCAGACCATAAACCGAAAAAGAATTTGATTTTGGTATATGCTGTGTTGCTAATTTTAAATACTCAAAATCTTCAGCCGTTACATTCGTGTCCGCAGTGCCTCGAATGACAAGTGACGGGACCTTCATTTTAGAAGCGCTCATTGCGGCGTTGCGAGTAATGCCAATCCAATCAATCCAATATTTTGAATAGATCGACATAAATTGATCAGTGGGCTTAGCTGTTCCCGAATGCAATGAATTAAAAAAGCTAGTGCCTTCAATAATCACCTTTTCGATTTTTGCCTTATCCTTCAACGGAAGATTCGTATTATTTAATACTTGTTTGTATTGTCGGAGGATAGTTGTATCGATCGGAAATTTTCCTAGACCTGCGAGTAAGACCGTGGCTTTAAAAGGGTAGTTAGTTTTAGTCACGATTTCGGTGACGAAATTGACGCCTTCACTATGACCTAATAAAACAAGTGGAAGACGGCTGAACTCGGCATTCTTTTTAATATACGTGATGATATTAATCACATCGCGAACAAAATGCCATGGTGTTAAATTAGGATTATTTATAAGTGATGGCCGACATTCGGGTTGTATCCCACGTTTATCAAATCGAAGAGTGGCAAAGCCGCTTCTGGAAAAGCCTTCGGCAAGATCTTTGAAAAGCTGATGGCCAGCGGGACTTTGTTCATTTCTGTTGGTTGTACCGGAACCGTGGACAAAAAGAATGAGAGCTCTTGGGGGAGTATGAGTTGGTTTCAAATAGGTGGCGCCTAACTGGCAGAGACCTACCGTTGTTCCAGCGTGACTTGCAATAAAAAGGTCACGACTAGTGATCGCCTGGGAAAATGCAATCTCCATTAGAAAGCTTAGAATTAAACTGACCCGAATACTCATGGGTTTGGACATAGCCGAGATCACCTATTTCAGCAAGTTTTTGAAGGCTATGGCGTCAGCTCCGATATAATTGAATTGGTATGTTTGGATTCATTGATTAATTTCAAAGGAGAACTTTAAAGTCGAATTGCTATCTCGTTTATGTTAGACCGAGGACCTATGGGTTGTATTAGCTGTCAGGGAACTAAAGCGATGTTAAAGTGCGGGTGCTGCGAATCAGAAGTTTGCAAGTACTGCGCGCATATTTTGCCAGAGGATAACTTCTCGTTTCTAACGAATGTGGCACCTGAACTTAAGCATTCTATTTACTGCCCACCGTGTTTTAATCAGCATGTTTCTGATGTTTGGGATGACTACCAACAAACGATGGAAAAGGCGAAAAACATTAACGTGTATTTATCTAATCAAGGCAAAGAAACTCGTCTTATTAAGCGCAAAGAAAAACCGATCATCGTGACAAACTGTAAAGATCACGATGAAACGATGATGCGTCTAGCGTTCCAAGCTGTGAAAGCCGGTTTCAATGGTTTAGTAGACGTTGATTTAGTATCACAAAAAGTAAAAATCGCTGGCTACCAGACACAAACGTGGAGTGGCAAAGGTGTTCCCGTTAACTTAACTGGACACCATGTCGTTCGTGATCGCTCGATCTGGCATAATCCAAATTAATTACGTCGCTCTAATATCAAAATTTCCCGGAAAAGACGGGGATAGAAACAGTAATTTCGGAAGCATAAAAAACAATATGGCCGAAACGAAGCAAACTAAACCAATCAGAAAAAACTGTTTGGCTTTCTTGTAGTTTGTTTTGGCATTGCTGCGGGCGATGAAGAATAGAACCAACGCCGCAATACAATCCGCAAATGCAATTAAATGAAACGCTTTCGCTAAAAGCTGATTTGTAGCCGAGATTCCGCTGGTTTGGTGGGCGGGAAAGCTAGCTCCACCCTCTATATTTGCCATATCACTACTTTGAGACGGTATCGATGCCATCTTGGACGCTGAGTCCGCGCATACACTGATGGCAAAAAATAGAATAGAAATTAAAATGCATTTAAGTGGATTCATGGTGTTGTCCTTTTGCTGTGGTTCCGAAAATAGTATCCCAAAACGAAAATAAAAAACCAAAATTACAATTAGGGTTTTTATCATCATGATGAAAACGGTGGGTGTCTGACAAAACAAATATTTTTTTTAAACCGCGAAGAAGCGCAGTGTTGGGAGTTTTGTATTCCAAATGCGAAATCAATGCTTGTATCGTGAAAATATGAGCGGCGAAAAACATTTGCCATGCAGAAACATTCATTAGTGAGGATACCAAAACGAAAAACCCCATTTGGACTAGAGTTTCTACGGGGTGGATACGTAAAGACAATGTAAAGTCATATCCCGAATCAGAATGGTGGGCTTGATGGATAGGCCAGAGCCACCGGTGATAGAAACGATGGCGCCAATAGAAAATAAAATCGAGTAGTAAAATATAAAATACAAAATAGATGGCGCTTTGAGACGCGGTTTCGAGGGAAATAGAACGAAGTATCAGTGTTCCCACCAAAAAAGCGAGGAGTCGGTTAACGATTTCATATGAAAAATTTAGACTCCAACGCTCTAGTAACAGAGATTTTTCGCCAACGGATAGGCGTGGAAAAAATAGGATTTTAGCAGCTATTAATGTTAGCAAAAGTGCAACTTCAGCCATTAAAAAATAGGTCATAGACAGACAATAGTGGCAGGGTGTGGGTGGTGTCTATCCCTACTGAAAACTTCTGGACTGTCTCAAAATTAGACAGTGTTTAGCATTCGGTCAAGGTGCTCGACTAGAAAACACTCATGTTATATTTGATTGGGCATCATCTTCGCAAAGACTAGATATAGACTTTACTAGGAGTTCGATATGAAATTGTTAGCTCGCATTTTGATGGTTGGTATTTTAGGCTTTCAGGCATTGGCTCTTGCTAATGAACCTGATAGAAGCTGGGTAAAAAAGGTACTCGCCGAGAACAAATTTATTCAGCGAGTGTACTTCACCTCGGGACAAACGATGATTGCGACCGTTTGGATGTCGGATTCATCATTGCAGTTCATGGAAATTACCCGAGATGAAAAAGTAACGATGCTTCTCCCAGTAACTTCAGAATTTGCAAGTATGGAATTGGGCAATGTGTTGGCGGCGACAAGATCTCAGATAATGAAGGCAGAGCATCTTCGTCCACGTACATTGCCAGCTGGAAATTTAACAGACGGAGCGTTGACAGCCTCAATCTCTTCGGGCGTCGGCATGGCTATTGTCCCGGTCGCAGCATTAATCGACCTGTTAACTGTTGTTCCTCAACTTGGATATTGGGGTGGAAAAAACACTCGTTTTTATATCGATAATAAAATTCTTCAAGGCAAAGTTCAGCAGGCGCGTACAGCCTATCTTGAGTTAGAGTCAGGTCAGTATTCGCAGGTAAAATGGGCTTTAGGCCAAGCGCAACCGACGACAAAAAAATAGTTCAATCAGGTGTTTGATATTTTTTTTAGGTGGAGGGTGTTCAGCGCCTCTTAGACGCGCGACCATCGTCTCATTTCAAGACTAAGGCAGATATTTAGTGTTCTGCCTTTAGAAAAGGCGGCAAATTCACGATAGAGTAGGCAGGGGAGATACTCATGTCGTGGGGCGATATTCCAAGTTGGGCGAATAATACTGCGTTAGCGTTGATGCAAACTCTTAGTTATGTAGATCCTGTTACGTACGAACATTGCTGTCGTGTTGCAGCGCTTAGCCGCAAACTAGCTCTGAGTGCCGGATTAAACGAGTACGAACAAACTGTCGCCGAATTTTCTGGTCTGTTTCATGACCTTGGAAAAATCGGAATTTCAAACGAAATTATCGCCAAGCCAGGTAAGCTTGATCCGAAAGAGATCGACATCATGAGAAATCACCCAATTATTTCAGAGAGTATTCTTAAGCCCCTAGCTGAAAAAGATTCATTCTTTAGGCAATTACTAGCGCCAGTGCGTGGCCACCATGAACGCGTTGATGGTGAAGGCTATCCTGACCGCTTAGTTAGCGATAAAATCAATTTATTGTCGCGTATGATTTTGATCGTAGATACTTACGATGCTATGTCGCAAACTCGCTCCTATCGCAAGGGTCTCCCCAATGAAGTGGTGTATGCTGAACTTAAACGATGTTCTGGTACCCAGTTCGATTCCCAGCTGGTAAAGACATTCTTAGATGCGCACAAATTTTTTGGTCAAACCAAAGAGAACAACGAAACATCCATTGTCGAATATTTAAAACGGGCTGCTTAGATTAAGCGAACTAAAAAACCGCGATGTTCGCGGTTTTTGTATTTACGACTTGTTCGTACTTTCGAAAATCTTATCTGCCGATTTAGCGATGAAACCCTGGTATAGTTTTCCATCTGCCATCGGGTAACGTTTTGCGAATTCATAATAACAAGCTGGAATTTTGTAAGTACCGTCTTCGAATGAAAGCGCCACTTCCTTAGCCATTGTTGAGCTTTGTTCAAGCATTTCTTCGGGCGTTCCTTTGATTTCGCCGCCGGATTGATTTAGCAAGAATCCATTTGTTTTAATAAAGTTGTTTAGTTTTGGAAGGTCATTGAATTTTTTTAGGCGATTTACATTTACAGTGAAATGGTTGGCGCGAAAGCCGTAGGCGTATGTCCATGCCGCGTATTCGCTGTCTTTGTAAAGTGCTTCATAGGTTTTATGTGAACGTTTCCACGTAGCACCTGAATATAAAAAATCAGGGTTCTTTGTTATGCTATAATCGAAATCTTTAAAATTCGCTTCAATTGTTTCGCGAACAAACGGTGTTACTTTTTCAAGTTCAAGTTCGCTAATGAAAACCTTAGGTTGGTCGGCATCAGAATGTTCGAAGTGTTTGGCATAAAGTTTTTTCTCTTTGAAGACATAATCGCTTTTTTCTTTGTACCCCAGATCTAAAAAATGCTTGGCTAAAACAGAAATTCCTATTCCTGGTAAATTAAACGTTCGAAAGGCTACGTGATCATTTAAGACGGCCTCATGCTGATCGCTCAGTAAACGATAAATTTTTAAAGCTTCCGGATTAAGAGATGTATAGTCTTCCCAGAGTTTGTTGAAGATGGGCAAGCTGTTCATATGGAATTCCTCTTTGGCGTGTTTTTCGTGCGTAACTTTAACAATAAAATAGATTTGAATAGAAAGTCTAGCCCGCCCATCGACCGACTCGTTATCTAATACGGGGCATTAAGGCTTGGTTGTTAGCGGCGATGCCCGACAATGGAACTCTATGAGTCGAAAAACAATTCCTGAGCTGGAACTTATAAATCAATTGAAAGAGGAGTTGGGCCATATCGCTCGATTCGAAATTATTGGTGAGTCGCAAGAAGAAAACTTACGGATGCCGATTCACAAAGTCACGTTTGGTAGCCAAGATCCAAAGGCGCCGGTGTTGGGGTTAGTGGGTGGAGTTCATGGGCTTGAGCGTATTGGATCGCAGGTCACTATTGCGTTGTTAAATTCTTTCTCTCAACTCTATCAATGGGACGAGACAATTCGCCATAATTTAGAAAAAATGAGAGTGTTTTTCATTCCCTGTGTGAATCCCATCGGGATACTCAAAAAACGTCGTTCAAACCCAAATGGCGTAGATATCATGCGAAATGCGCCGATAGATGCTGAGGATGAAGTCCCCTCATTTTTAGGTGGGCATCGTATTTCAAATTTGCTGCCCTGGTATCGCGGTGAGAGAATGGAATCGGAAACCAAAGCTTTAATTGATCACGTCAAAAAGGAAATCGAGCATGCCTCAGTAGCGGTGACAGTTGACTTCCATTCAGGATTTGGTTTTCAAGATCAAATTTGGTTCCCGTATGCAAAGACGCGAAAACCATTTGCAGATCTTGGTTATTTTGATTCGTTCATTAGCTTAATGAATAAAACATATCCAAATCATTTTTACAAAGTCGAACCACAGGCCTACCTGACTCATGGTGATGTTTGGGACTATTTATACGATTGGAAGAAAAGTCTAAATCAACAACAAAGTGTGTTCTTACCAATGTGTTTAGAAATGGGTTCATGGATGTGGGTTAAGAAAAATCCACTACAAATTTTCACTCCAGAAGGTGCATACAACCCAGTAAAGACCCATCGCTATCGTCGGGCTTTACGTCGGCATAATACTTTTTTTGAGTTTTTAATTCGTGCTTTGTATTCACCGCAGAGTTGGCACACGTTAACTCCGGAAGAATTAGAAAATCATAGAAAAAAAGCCATCGAAAAATGGTACAGTAAATGAGAAACTGGGTCTTACTTCGAGGTTTGATTCGTGGCAGTTTTCATTGGCATACGTTTCCAGAGAAGTTAGCGCAGGTCTTTCCTAATGATGCAATTCACTTATTTGATTTGCCTGGAAATGGCCTCAGAAATACAGATACGAGTCCTATTTCCATTCAGGATTTTGCTGAAGATATTCGTTTTTTATCTCGTCGTTTAGATAACATTCATTTGGTCGCAATCTCGTTAGGTGGAATGATCGCAATGAACTGGCTGTCGACTCATCCGCACGAAGTAGAACATGCGTTTATTATGAATACGTCACTAGGGGATACTGGACCTTTCTATAAACGGCTGAACTATTGGAATTATCCGCAAATTGTTAGGTCTTTTATTAAAGATGAAGCGGTGATTGAAAAATTAATTCTTGATATGACCTCTAATAATCTAGAGGTTCATGAACAGGTTTTAGAACACAACATCGAAATGGCGCGTCGTTATCCGATGAGTCGTCTGAATTTTTTTCGTCAGATTGCGGCTGCTGGAAAATCTAGGTTTGATGAACGTCTTAAAAATTTTCGAAATTTGAAACTGATGGTATGTGCAAATGATCGTCTTGTTCACCCCGATAATACGTTTAATCTCGGGCATAGGTTAGGGATTCAACCGGTGGTTCACCCGTGGGCTGGTCATGACTTAACGCTTGATGATCCCGATTTTGTGGTCGATTACATAAAGTCCCAAATCTCCCCGGGCTAAGGTAAAGTGTTTAAACATCAGGCAAATAGGTAAAATCTCCCCGAAATCCGACCTTTGTACGATATTTCGACGCGAAATTTTTACACCTCAGTACGATTTAAGTCGAAAATTAGTCCTAATTCACTCAGATATTGACTCGAGTTTAAATTCCATTTTTACTTCCAACTGCTTGATATGAGAGAATAAAAGAGAATGAATCTAGACCACCTTAGCGGGTCCCTTGTCCGCTTTAAATCACTGCTGTTTTCCGTAATATTATGTCTATCATTTCGGGCGCAGGCATCGTTATATACAAATCAATTTACGGCTCTAGATACGACTTCTAAAACGCCAGCGTCTAATAATTTTTTCGGTGTGATTCGTTTTGAAAACATGGATTACTTAACGATGTTGCCTGATGCTGAAAAATTCAATCGTCAGCAATATCTATCCGTACGTTTAGGTTTGACGGGATTAAGTTATGATACTCGCTGGGGTTATGGAGTGGATATTCAGGCGGGTAAATATAATTTTGGAGCCTCTAACTATGCCGTTCAAGAAGCCTTCCTATTTTATCGGTTAGAAAGTTTTTTTAAAATTTCTGTTGGGCGAAAAAAAGTTGATTGGAGTGTTCTAGATAGCTATTGGAAAACAAGTATCTGGCAACCAAAGTATGCCATCGATTATCTTCGTCCCGAAGAGCAAGGGTTAACAGGTGCGTTTTTCGAGTACCGCCGTTCTGATTTTCAGTTCGTGGCACTGACCACTCCAATTTTTATCCCGAACATGGGTATTGATATCCGTGAAGAGAACGGGGAGCTACGATCAGATAGTCGTTGGTTTCGTTCACCTTCTAATAAATATGATTTCAACGGACGCATTAAAACCATTACCTACGATTTGTCAGTTCCTGAAATTCGTAATCTAATTTCTCGACCTGGTGTCGGCTTCAACGTCGCCTTGGGTGATCGTTCTAAAGGCTTCTGGGCCAATCAAAGTGCGGGCTACAAGCCCGTAAACGACTTGCTTTTAAAACGTGACGGGTATGCGGAGGCTGGCGAGAAAAATGTTAAAGTTGTTGTGTCTCCGGACGTAACCTATCACTCGGTTCTTTCAGTTGATGCTGGATATTCGTTTCAAAATTTAAGGCTGATTGGTTCGTATATTGAAGATAATCCAAAGACTAAAATTCCAACTGAGGAATGGATCATTCAAGATCTTGAGCCGATGAAGGGATATTCGTTGATGGTTGAAAACAATATCGACTATTCGATTATCCGCGATCTAAAAATTCAATTAGGCTATTTACGTATCGACGGTGGTACTATCAACGATATAAATACTCGATCCGAAAAAGACTCATTTACACTTTTTGACGAACGATTCTTTTTCTATAATTCCGTATTGTTTAAAACGGAAGGTAAGCTATTTAGACTATTCAATCGTGATTTCACAACGAAGTTTTCCTACCTACGTGACTTTAACCAAAAAGGATCTTTGGTTAATACTGAATTTCAGTTTTTCCCGACCCAACGATGGGCGGTCTTAGTTGGCGGAGATTTTATTTCGGTCGACACAGAAAATGATTCGTCAGCGTTTTTAAATCAAAATCGCGCTAACGATCGTGTGTATGCAGGGGTGAACTATGTTTTCTAAAAGGATTTGGAAAGTAGCTTCAGCGCTGATTATTTCAGTCGGCATATTGTCGTGCGGTCTGAAGATCGGTGAAACACCGCCAGCCGCAGCTGTGCCGGGATATCAAGCCGATTCATGTTTTGAAACAGCAACCACTAAGTTCAGCGACTTCTTTGCGGGAAATGCAAAGGACGAGGAAATTGCAGCCTCGTGGGACTGTTTTGGGTCCATGGTAAAAGACTTCAAAACTAAAGTTCGTTGTAAAATTCGCGATAAGTGTTCTCCTGGCGAGATTGCTCAGTTCGTTGAAGATAACTTCATGGACGAAAAAACGGACGATATTAAAGGCCAAGCGGTTTCTGCTGAATTACAAGCGCAGTTAATGAAAGTTAAGAAGTTATTTTTAGGTGGAAATCTAGAATATATCACGACGGCGGAGCTTGATCGATTAGGTGAGCTGATGGTTAACTTGCGTAACCTTTCTCGGGAAATTAATCCATCAATGAAAGTTTTGACTCTTAACTGGGAAAATAAGCTAAGATCGTCACAAGTCAGTCTTTTCGATTTTGAAGCCGTGAATGTAAATTTGGTTAAGCTAGCTCAACAATTGAGTGGGTTAATTAACAAAGAAGATAACGTTTACTATTTTGATGATTTTGAAAAGCTAATCACCGAAGCGGGTCGGTTTACGGGATCTGGATCGGGATTAGGTTCCACAATTCACAATTATCTGCCGTTGATTAAGCAATTGAAAAAATCAATTAATGGTGGAGATCAAGAGTCGTTAAAAGACAATGAATGGAACTTGTTCCTGCT
>DDTZ01000012.1:15875-17677 GCA_002344565.1 Bdellovibrionaceae bacterium UBA2351
GAAGAAACATTTCAAATGCTGTATGACCTTATTAGCTATAAAGAGTCTAATCAAGTTACTCGTGCAGAAATCGAAGACCTGTTTAAAAGTTTCTCGAATATTTGGCCAGTTCTAAAAACATCGCCGACCTTGATAGCAGAAGCTATGAAAATTAAGCAGGTTTTAGTCGGTGGTACAGATAAAGGCTTTGAGCGGGATGATTTCTTAAGAGCGCAAAAGAAAGTCAGCCTTATTAAGCAAATCGTAGAAAAATTCACGCCCTATTACCAACTGTATGGTTTAGCATGGCATCCAGAGCTGTTAAAACAGTCGGAGTCATTTGCTTATTTTGCAAAAGCGACAAAAAGTTTTGATGAAATGATCACTAAGATCACAGATGAATTTAAATTTGAAAAAGGTTACGACTATAAAAGCTTGATGAATCTTATGGCTGAAATCGAGCGACTGTATCCAAGCCAGGCGAATCAAGTGCCGCTCACCACCCGTGTCGGCCAGTACGCATGTTTGGCGCAGTTAGGAACGGATATTCTTTTAGATAAATCAAGCAATCAAGTTAAAAATGCGTGCGAGGCAATTGAACTTTCCACGTCGGATTTGAGTCGTCTTGTGAAAAAGAGCGGCCAAGTATTTACTATTTTCTGGGATTACTACTATTTCATTAGCCGTACGAAAGTGTTATTCAATGATTTAGAATGGCAGATTAAGTTAAAGGATTTTGGATTTAATGTAATCTCATTCCTACGTTCCGTCATCGACGAGCGTAAATCTAAACGCATTTCTTCGTACGAACTTAAAACGATCACGAGTGAGTTAGTGAATCTTGAAATGATTCCGAAAACTATTAAGAAAACAACAATTGAATCCTTGATCCAAACACTGACAACAAAAGTTTTGGTTCCTGAGGATTTGAAGCGCAAGATTACTCGTTATGATGGCATTGAGCCATTCCATGTTGAACAACTGTATCGTGAAATCGATAATTTCCTAGGCATCAATATTTTTATTCACCAAGCATTTGAGAACAAGATCAACCGCAAATTCGACTACAACTTCTTGTTGGGCCGGTTTAAGCAATCAATTGATGATTCAACAAACCCAAATTTTAAATTAGGCATGACTGAATATGTGAAGAATTTCGAATCAAAATTCCCGGCAACAATTACAACGGATAATAGAATCTTTTTTAGGCGTAATGCAAATCCGACATATGATAAGCACACACTAGAAGCCTTTAATATGCATCGATTCATGGCGGGCTTGCTGATGCGTTCATATGCTAAGCGTGAGGCCGGTACTAAAAATGTAAATAGCGTTTTAACGGATTGTGAAGTTAAGGTAGCTTTCTTGGATTTAAAGCCAATCCTCGTGGATCTTGATGTTATATCGGACTCGTCTGGAACGGGATTTATCGATGGCCGCTTTGTTGAGGCCAACTTGTTCTTAACCAAATCTGATGGTAATGACACAGTCAGTTTCGGAGAGCTAGCCGAGTTTGTGAATTACATTTTATCGGGCTTTACGATTGATGATCAGGTGAAAAAAGCGATTGTGGCGCAATGTCCATCTACAAAAGTGGGAACGGATACATTGGTGGATTTGGCGTGTCTCCGTAGTTCATATAAAAAATCGCTTACAACGTCACTGAACTCAATGCCATACTATGTAGCTTACTCGCAAGCTGAGGTATCTGCCGAATGGGATGGGGCCTTTTTAAATAACCTAAAAGCAGCGGGTTACAAACCACGCCCAGATTCAAAAATTTCGCTTTCAGACGCCTCACTTTTGCCACACATTTTACAATA
>DDTZ01000054.1 GCA_002344565.1 Bdellovibrionaceae bacterium UBA2351
ATGCACGCTAAGGGGCCAGTTCTAGAAATTTAAGTTTAAATTCATGATTATGCCCGGTCGGCCGCGAAAATCGTGATCTCTCGCGAAATTAAGGTAAGGAATTAACTGATAATCAAATATTTTTCGATAGACTAACTGGCTCCAAGCTACCGAAATGTCGTAGCTGTCCAAATGATAGTTAGGTTGATTTTTTCCATTAAAAATTAAACTATATGAAATTGAACTGCGTCTATCAACAAATTGACCAATCGAGAAACCATTAGCAGTAGTCAGTAAATGCTTTTTGTCTTTATATTCTCCGTTGTTAATTAAAGTTAAATTATAATATTTAGACAAACCAAAGCCAAAATTCGTTGCGATGTAGAACCCGGCGCCATCATTAGGGTCTGCAAAAAGTTCGAGCTTGGGGTTAATGCTATACTTAGGCCATTCTGCCAAGCTTTCAAATGTTAACGAGTGAGAAATTTTTAGAGGATCACCTAAATCAATACGTGGCTGGAAGCTAGTGTTTACATTCCCCAACTTTCTAAATACCCCTACGGACGCCCCGTAGTTTTGTTGTCTAGGCGTCTGACGTAGATAGCCTCGCTGAACACCGCGACGTTCTTCGCTCTCATCGTACGAGGTAAATTTTAACATCCAATACTCTTCGACGTTCGGTAGTCGTAAATTTAAGCCAATACTAGTGGAGTTGTGAGTTCCTTCACCGTCTAACATGATCGTACTATTTTGCACTTTCACACTGGTTTCATTTCTTCGGCGGGTAATTCGTTTTCCCATGATAAAGGTATCTAGGCCATCCGCTAATTCATCAAAATAACCAGAAATAGCAATGTTACCTTCAATAAACTGGGCCTCTAGGTCTTCGTTCAAGATAAAAGGGCCTTCTTTTTTTCCGTCCTTATTTTCAACATCTTGGATATTGCCTGACTTAGCGCTCGTATCCGTCTGCGCGTACACAAACACCTCAACGAATAGAATTAGAAAAATAAGCAAAGCCACCTTCAGCACACTATGTCCTTAAAATTTAAATTGAACTTTACTGATCATCGGATCTAATCTTCATTCATGCAAAACTTAAAATTGGTTTTCTTACTCTTTTTTTATGGTTTCACTGATCTAGCTACAGCGTATACTCCTAAAGAGGGCAACGTCACTGCTAATTTAGGGCCATTTGTGTACAAAACTAACTTTAGGGGCTCTGACTCTGGAGTTCAATCCCCAATTCTTACCGGAACAGCTTTACTCGTTAATGGCGACATCAACGAGCGAGGTGCTTTAGAAATTGGAATGTTCTATATGGATAAATATTTTTTTCGGGAAAAAGACGGAAAATATTTAGCGGAAAACACCAACTTAATACATATCACGATGGGGTATCGCCGCTTTCTAACTTCCTATCTTTCAACTTCTTTTTCCTTATTTTCTTCTTATTCAATCGGAAATCCTCATATTTATCGCAACGAATTTACCATCGAGCAAGATGTCGATACATCGGCTCGAGATATCACCGAATATGGATTTGACCTAGCCATCCAATACGAGCTTTGGGAAATGGAACGATTTTCTGTGGTCTCTGATATACGCTATGCTTATTCGGTCACCAACAAGCTCAACGAACGCGGCGACCATTACGGTGCGTTCATTTCATTGCGCTATTTCGTCCAAGACAAAGAAGGTACTTACAAAAAACAAAACGAGGTTAAAACGCCTTAGCTTAGCATGTAATATGCAGTAATAATCCTGGTCCGCGTATAGACGATAAGGATTATGTTATGAGCATTAGCCGCTTTTTTAAGTCCCTTTTTGCCCGATTTGATCTGGAACAAACGTCCACATTTGCCGCCTCATTATCCTACTATACCGCTTTGTCTCTAGCACCACTACTGATTATTTTTATCTCGGTCTCTTCGGCCTTTTCGGTCAACCTCTTAGAAAATTTCATTTCACAGGTTCACGGACTTATTGGTCCCGATGCCGCTACGGCGTTTGAACTCGTGATGCAAAACGCAAAGGAAAGACCAGACTTAGCATCCGCATCCGGGATCTTCGGGATTGTAACATTGCTATTTTCAGCGAGCTTAATTTTTGGAGAACTTAAAACAGCACTGAATCATATTCTATTTAAAAATGCAGACATCGTTCCAGAAATGACGAATTGGCAAATGTTTTTCCACTTTCTAAAGTCAAGAATACTTCATATAGGCTTTGCTCTAAGTTTCATTTTTCTAATGGTAGTATCACTTACTATTTCCTCACTAATTTCCGCAACGTTTAGTTCATATCAAGAGTTTTATCGCATTTTAAATATAGGTGTTTCGTTCTTGTTTTATGTGGGCGTCTTTTCGCTACTTTTTCGATATTTGCCCGATAGAAAAATTTTTTGGCGCAATAGTTTTCATGGCGGCATTATCACCGCGCTATTATTCGTACTGGGAAAAGAACTTATTGGTCTCTATATCGGCAACAGTGCCGTTGGTTCTGCTTACGGTGCCGCAGGATCGATTATTGTTTTACTTGTATGGGTTTACTATTCCTCACTCATAACATTTATCGGTGCCCATGTCAGCGCATTACTTTTCTGGAAGGACAGCAATCATGAAAACACTTAAAAAACTATTTAGGTCCCCTTACTTTTGGGGAGTAATCCTATTCCTGATTATTGCACGCGCCGTAACTCCGATTTTTATCTTAAGGCAAACAAATAAATTCTTGGCTAACTTTTCGGAAACCTACTCCGGCCACATTGAAGATTTTGATATTAGCCTAATCAGAGGAGCGTATCAGATGGAGGGATTCAGCCTCAGACTTAAGGCACAACCCGAGGAGGAATTCGTATTTATCCAAGTGGTTGACGTTTCTATTGCATGGCGTGAATTATTTATGGGCAAGATTAATACAGATATCGAAGTCGACAAAGCGAAATTAGTTATCACAAACAAAATCATGAACGCCTTTTCTAAACAGCCAAATGAATCTAAAAAAGACTCCGAGGAAGCTGCTAGCAAATTATTTCCAGTCCGAGTGGGACGCATCGACGTTAAGAACTCGAACTTTGAATTTGCCGAGCTATTATCTATACCCGAAGCACAAAGGTGGAGAATCTCAAATATGCAAGGGCGTCTGAGCAATGTCACAGCGAACGAAAATGCACCGTTGTCGTTACTCTCTGCCCGTGGCGATTTGTTTAACTCATCGACCATCAAGATAGTCTCCCAACTAAATCTTCTTAAGAAACCAATTGCATGGGATGTTGATGTTGAACTACGTGAATTTAATCTGCCTAACGCCAACGGATTTTTGAAAAACAAGGTTCCCATGACTTTTACGTCTGGAAAACTAGATTTATATTCTGAAATTAGATCGGAAAAAAATTCGATTCAAGGTTATGTAAAGCCATTTTTACACAAAATAGACGTAGTCGCAAATGCGGAAGTATTTAACGGCTTTAAGCAATTCGCAATAGAAGTTTCGGCCGCAACGGCCAACTTAATATTGAGATCTGCAAAAGATAAAACTTTGGCGACGAAAGTTTTATTTTCCTACGAAAAAGGCGAGTTTAATATTAACTCTGCAAAAGCTATCTCTGAAGCATTTAAAAACGGTTTTTCAGAAAAAATACCCGAAGGTATCGATGACGAAATCAGCTTATCCAAAGACAGCATGAACATTTCTAAAAGAGAGGACTAAATTATGAAAAAACTTCTATACCTAATTATTACAATAGGCATCAGCTGTTCACAAAAACCCAAAGCCGTAGATAACGTCTCTCAAGGCGATCCTAAACCTACAAATTCCGCTAGTATTGAGGCTAAACAATTAGCTGCCGAAGAAGAAGCTCACGCAGTTGTAGAAATTGTTTTTAAAAAAGGTTCTTCTGAATTATCTCCAGATTCAAAAAAGAAAATAAAAAATTTGCTTTCCAAAATTGGAAAAACTCAGAAAGTTGATGAAATAAAGCTCATTACTTGGTCAGACGAAGAATACCCATCACCTGATCAAGCTGAACTTTCACAAGGCCAGCAAATTTTGGTAAGACAACGTAATGCACGCATCAAAAACTTTATTCGAGAGCAAAAGAAGGAAGAATTGGATATCGAGCTGGTCAGTATGGCTGAGCGTTCTGGAAAACTAGCGGACCTGTGGGGAGACGCCGATGCACGTTTGAAAAAGTCACTCGAGGCCGCCGGCATTCCTAATAGTGAAGATCCCAAAAAGGGAACGCCAAAAGCGTCCCGGTCTATTGTTATGCTCATCTTAGAGCCCAATGACTAAAGTTGGTAACGGGATAAATCCAAATATCCCGCCTGCACGGGATCTTTAGCGATGAAGTCTTGGACCATGAAATCATAGTATTTCCATATTCTCGGATCTAGTCTAAGAAGGCCGTATTGATTAAATATCGCATTATAGTCCGATTGATCAAAAATCGCCAATACTGAGTCGATCATTTTCGGAAGCTCACTGGCCTCAATAGCAAATATTTGGTTAGGATACGAAGAATGGTAACCCTTAGCAATCATAAGTGTATCTTGATTTGGATCCGTCCTAATTGATTCAAGCATAATCCATGACACATTTTTTAACTGACGGTTACGGACAACTGTGTAAGTACGCTTTGGTACACCATTTTCATTTATTACAATGAATGCGACTTCAGGAAACCGTCGAGCAAACATTCCTTTTACTCCAGAAATACGCGCTAGCTCTTTTTCTTCGGCGGTTTGATTACTTACTTCCTTTAGTGTCTTCCAGTTAATTGGATCCACGGGACCGCGTACTTTTGAATTCATTCTTTCAAATAGAATATTCTGTACTAAATCAAGCTGACTTGATTTCCCTTTTGTAAATTTCATCCCTGCCGGAATCGGAGAAAATTGTTTTTCATCGAATAAATTAAGCTTATGAGTCGTCAGGAAGCCTCTATACCAAGACTTTTTCAACTTCAGACGCTCTTCAATGGGAAGAAAATCTAAGAAATTATTTTCGGCTTCCATTCTGATGAG
Source organism: Bdellovibrionaceae bacterium UBA2351 (assembly GCA_002344565.1). Lineage (GTDB taxonomy): Bacteria > Bdellovibrionota > Bdellovibrionia > Bdellovibrionales > Bdellovibrionaceae > UBA2316. Next base: position 5,007 of record DDTZ01000054.1, read on the forward strand.
ATCCATATATACGCGTGTCAGAAACTGGTGGCCAATATTTCCGTAGACATCAAAATTTACGACTAGATTATACACTAAGCGTTCGAATAGTGAATAATCTAACACAAATGCCGTCATTGATAGATCTCCGAATGCTCCCTTTACAACACGGGCACTGCCACCATGGCGCATGATCGTAAGTACCGCATTGTCATTATGACCGTCGCCATCCCAAATATCACTTAGGGTCAAACCATTTGGCCGCACTTTTTGTAACTGCATTCCCCGATTTTTGCGGTATTGATTTCGATCATCAATTAGCTTTTGATAGTCTCCTAGCATATTTGTAATCTCAACCTTAGAACCCCATTGTCCAGGAAGCTTAAGCTGCTCAATAACTTGCTTTGAATAGTCCGGACTTAATACCATTAAATCTGACTGTGGGCTTACGAAAAATGTATAGAATTGTTCTTGAATAGAATTTACGGCATTGGAACCATTACAGACAGGACCTTTGATAAACGTCGAAATGTGATAGTGAGCATCTTCAAGTAAAAACTTGTAGCGTGCTATTTCCGGAATTGACTTAAATGCCATAAAAGGATTGCTAGCTACCATCGGATCAAAGTTCAAACTAGCATCCGGAGTCCACTGGATTTCCATGAAGTTCTTTTTGATCCACGACAACTTTGATAGGGATAAATTGTAAGGAATATGCGTTTTATCTACCGTCGTGCCCGGAGACTTAATAAAGCAATAGTACCAATCATCGATCCCTGGGGAATCACTAGGCCGACGAGTCGGAATTATTTTAGGCCCGTCTTCACACGACGTTGATGAACGAATAAGCTTTAAAAAGTAACGGGGATTAGATTCCAAATAAAAATCGGCCAAGAATAAGTGCTCGTATAAATAACGAGCTACAAATTTTGTTTTCATATCCCGCTGATTTAAAAAATTCTCCCATGCTAATTTGGCTTTTTCTATTTCGGCTGGGAAAACGGTAGGTCTTTCTTTTGGACCTGGGGCCCCCAGGGCAACCCATTCAGTTAAAGTCTCCATATTTTCTTTAGAGATGGCTGGTAAACCATATGGCATCGCCATTTTTTTATCTGCATTTTCTACGACTTTAAAATCACCGATATCATTTGCACAATATTGATTAGATTTAACTTCGTCTTCAGGAACATTTCTTGGAGCAAAACCCATTGCGACTGACTGAAGCAGAATCGACTTAGATGCCTGGCCTACGATATCGTAAAAACCCATCGATCTCCAATCTTGTTCACTGTGTCCGTCTTCGAACATACGTGTGAGCTTGGCTTCTTTCAAACGGGTGCCATCATATACTAAACTATTTCTGATGGCCCCGCGCTTAACGCCTTCATAGCTTTGCAGATTTAACTGACAAGGCGACTCCAAACAACTGTGGCACGCAATACATCGTTGATTAAAGATGGGTTGAATTTCTGAAGTGTAAATATCTTTATCAGAGGATAGTTCGATAGATTGAGTTGTCCGATCACCAGATTTGTCTTGCATGAGTACGCAACTCAAAATCGTGATTAAGCTAATAAAAACTACCGAGTAAAATACATTTCTAAAAAATTTCGACGTCATACTTCTAGGTTAAATGGGATTGAACTAGCCGTACAGGCTAGTATCTATAACGCTAGGGTTAAAGTCGTGTCGATTTCTTTCAACTAATTAATTGGCTTAGCATTGACGGTGTCTTCAATATACTTACCGGCGCGAACTCCTGTATATTTCACCTTTTTCGAAGATTCCGCAGCGATGTAATAGGGATAATACTCTACTTTGTTTTTCTTATGAAAATCATTGTCTGGAGTATCTAATATCGAATCTAATGGATATCTTTTTTGTAGTTCAATTTTCTTAGCCTCATCTTTTTCAGCGCCGATCACTAAAACAATTCCTACATTTTGCCTATTAAGACGATCTTTTACCAAACTGAATTCACTCAAAAAGGCATGGCACGACGGGCACCACGGCGCTACGTAAATAAAAACACAAGATGAAAACTTAAAGCACTTATTAAGTGGCTCTTTTTGATCTTCACTCATTTGATAAACGGCGTCTGTATTTACAAAAAGAATATTCGGACGATCACGGCGATCTTTCATATAAAGCCAAGCTAAGATACCAACCATGATCGCAAAAATGAGTTTCATTTAGTTTAAGCTATTCTCTACGGAAAAGTCGCCCATAACCTTAATAGGAGTTTCTTCAAATTCGTCACTACCTTCGGCTACGTATTTTTTTCTAACGGCTAAAAGTTCCCATTGACCGGTTACACTAAATTGCTTGGTGCCCGGAGGAATTGAAATACCACCACATTTCAAAGGGCACGCTGTATGACCCAATGAATCGATCAAATCCTGTGTAGAGGTAATAGACGTTCCTCTACCTAGGTAGCCATTCCAAGTACCGACTATGAGTTGATCTCCTTCTGAAGCAAGGCTGTAATACATCGATCCCAAAGCCAAATCTGAATATATACAATTGTACTCACCGCCAATTTTCGGGGACTTTAGAGAAAGTTTTAAAACTACTACCCTTATTTCTGATAAAGGGTCATTTAGCTTCCAAGATATTTTTGGATTCGGTAACGTAAAGTAGGCTCCTGCAATAGCGCCAGTCCCCACATCTCCTTTTGCAATTTGCTCACAACTTCGAGTAGTAGCCGGAGCCGGAATAATTACAGCACTCGCTTTCCCTAAGTCCACAACAAGATTTTCAGAGTTTTCATCCTTTTCTTGAGAACAACTTACGTAACTACAAGCGAAAAAAACTAATAAAATTTTAATTACATTTCTCATAAGCAACCTTTTAGTTATTTGCCGTATCTCCATTCTCATTATAGCTCAATATCTTTGGAGTTAAAAATATCAATAACTCAGTGTTCGTTTTTGACATCTGACGCTGTCTAAAAAGAAATCCAACTATGGGAATGTCTCTTAACCCCGGCAAACCCACTTCCGCCTCGGCTGTGTCGTTTTGAAACACACCACCAATTACGGACGTCTGCCCATTTCTAACGATCACGTTAGTTGAAATTTGACGACTATATTTAGGCGCCGAACCCGCAATTGACGGGTCTGAAGCCACACCCGCAAAATCACGAGCGACCTCAATTTTCATTTTTACCGAACCGTTGTTAGTTACCTGCGGAGTCACATTTAAATCTAATTTCAAGTCTAAGGAACTTCCTTCTGTAAACTTTCCCGTATTGTCTTTAGAAACAATTTTGATGTTTGATCCCGCCGAAATTTTTGCAGCATTATTGTTAATTGTAACAATTCGCGGTGACGATAAAACTTTTACCTTATCCTCTTTTTCTAAAAGAGCCAAAGAAGCCTGTAAGTTGCCAATAAAATCGACAACACCGATTGTGAAACCTAAAGAATTTTCTGCTGTTTCTTTAATTGAACCAATTGAAAAGTTAGGCGTAAATTGAGTTTTACCACCTAATTTTACTGACTGACCCGAAAAGCCCCAATTAATTCCCATTTGCTTGCCGAAACTATTGCTGGCCTCAACAATTTTCCCCTCGATTAGAACTTGTTGTGGAGGGGTATCTAAATTCTTAATCATAATACCGACTTGACGAAGAACATCTTCTGTATCCGTGACGATAAAAGAATTAGTACGGGCATCGAAAGTCGCGTTCCCGCGATTTTTAGTCAAGAAGTTAGCAACTAACTTTTCTAAATCCTTTCCTTCGGCAAAGCTGATTGGGAAAAGTCTCACCTTCAAAGGCGCAAGTTCTTCACTGTCTTTTAGAGCCTTAATGGCTTCTTCATTTTCTTTTTTAATATTTTCTAGTGTTGAAATTCTTAGAATATTTCCAATTTTTGTATACCCTAATTTTTTCAATTTTAAAATAACCGCCATACAGTGATCCCATGGCACCGTCTGGATATTAATATCGACCGTAGACGGTGGTATATCGTCAACAATAATATTAGCACCAATTTGTTCTCCCACAAAAAGCAGCAACTCTTTGGTATCGATATCGTTAAAATTACAATCAATTTTTTCGCCATCGAAGTTGTTTGAAGTCAGGGCATCCGCTAAATTTGCATTAGATGCCGCTTTCTGAGTCGTCTGCGGAGCTGCGTTCTGAGTTTCCATTTTATCCGTATTAACCACTTGATCAGTCTGAGTGGCTGCTTCTGTCGTTACAGCAAGTAACGAATTCAATTCCGGTTGAATTAGAATTTCAGGAGCTCCCGGGCGAAGTTCTAGCACTATTCGAGTCGTTTGGTTTGAGGCTGAATAATACGTGGAAACCGCGCCTATACCGCCTTTAAAGTCTTTTAGTAGTAGCGGTCGAGACGCTTTTTTATCCAGTGTTGAATTCGGGATCTCGATAATTAACTGATTATTCGCCGAATTCTTAGATTGTGTGAATTGAAATTCTCCTGATGTTGAAACGACTAACGTTCCACCTGACTCATTTCCTTTAAATTCCACATTAGTAATTTTAACTAAACGATTAACCGGAGGCGCCGGCTGCTCTTCCACGGTCGGCACTGGCTGAGGAGGGACTTCTGCCACCGGTTGTTCTAAAGTATCTTGCGGAGGAGTCTCTTGTGGCACCAAACTATCTTGCGTCGGTGGCTGCTCGGCCCCAAAATCAGTTTGGGCTTGTTCAGTTAGCCCTGGATCCTCTGGCGGTTGCTCAGCAAGAGCATCCCCCGTAGGTGGGTTTTCTGCAAACTCATCAGTCGTTGGAGGCGTGTCTAAATTTTCATTTGATAAGTCGGCATTGCCATCCGTTGAGGCGGTTGCATCTGATGCCGCAAAATCCTCATCACCGCTAGTTGGTTGGCTCGAGCAGGACGTCAACATATAAACTGCCGCCACTAAACAAAAAACAATTCTTTTTACGTCCATGTAAAATACCTCGTTTAGATTAATTTTTCTTTTCTCTAACTTTTAACTCAATTTTTTCAGAAAACTTCTGACCGTCAAAATCTTTAAATTGCTCTATGAAAATACGATCTTTTCGTATTTCAATAATTTTTCCTTCGTTGCGCCCTATCTGCGAATTTACCTTGAGTTTATTTAAACCCTTAACGCCTTTAACAACGATAAGCGCAATTGGATCATTCTTTTTATAAAAAATCCCCTGGACAACGATGTCATCAGGGACAACTGCGGTACGTATATTCTTCTCTAAATTTGAAGTGGACGGATTCGAACCAGTACCTGGTCCCCCATTCGTGGTCGGTAGAACAAACTCTCTATATACTTTAAAGGGGTCACGCCCTTCGCTTCCATCATAGTTAAATATATTTTTATTGATTACTAAACCAGACGCGTCCAGCATTTCCTCGACGCCTTGAGCTGGCACTGGGGCCGGATTTGGCGTCGGTGTTGCGGGGCTAACAGAGGCATTTGGATCTGGAACAGGAGGCGGCTCTTGAGCAAAACCCATCTGAACAATCAAAGTTAAAAGAACAAATGTGACTTTGAAAATCATTTTTGTTCCTTTTTCGCGTCATCTTTAGCTTCAAAAGCGCGATAGCCGTTAATTTCCATTTCTATTTGCAAATTCTGCGCATCTTTTTCATTTGATCGCCGAATAGTGTATTTGGGAATTGTTGTAATACGATCGTAGTTTGCAGCCGCAACAAAAAATTTACCCAATTTTGCATACGTAGTGGCAAAACTTATGCTCACTGGCAATTTCTCAGTAATATCCTCACGAACTGGATTTAGTGGAGTCTTGGATGATATCTGAATCTGTGTTTCTCTAGAAAAATACTCAATAAATGAAATTACATCTGACGTCGTAATGTTACCTGGCAAACGTTTTTGGACTGTATCCAAATTTTTACTTAGTTCAGCCACATTTTTTTTAACAATTTCAGCTCTCGATTCTGTTTCTTTAGTGTCTTTCGCCTTGGCTTCCTCTTGACTAAGAGTCGACTTTAAGCCGGCTAATTTTGTTTCCAATTGATTTGTGCTATCCTGAAAATACAAAAAATAATAGATACCGCAGAAAAATAAGCCGATAAATATTACTTTCGGATAATCTAATGAAACGATACGTGCTAATATCTGAATCACAGCCTTTTCTCCATTTTCACAATCAGCTCGAAGCTTTCTACTTTTTGATTTTCAAAATCGACTGTATTTTGTTTTTGAATTTCACACTCAGTAAATAAGATATTTTCTTTGATTGCTTTTCTCAGTAGTTGAATATCCGATGGATTATGCGATAAACCACGTATCCTAATTTCGCCTTTTACTCCTGTTTCAGACTTCTGATCGAAACTATAAACCATTTCGTCAAACCATAATTTCTGAGGAAGAGTTTTTTGGAAAAATTTATGAATTTCAATTTCATAACCGCGTAGAGCATCCAAGAAATTGATCTTATTAATTTTATCTTGGATCAGCTTTCCTTCTTTTTCAAATTGCTTAATATCATTTACAAATTTTTCTTTGGCCGCATTAAATTTGGCAAGTTCATCGATCCTTTGCTCTAAAGGAGGATATTGAGAAAGAACTTCATCTTGATAGTAATAGTTATCATAAAAATAAAACAGCAAAGGAAACGAAAACATAATCACTAGCCGAGCGAATGCCTGCTTTTGGATATCCTCCCTCGTCATCACTATATCAGAGTTAATTGCAATAGTTGTTAATTGCGGGTTAACTTGTGATCTGATTTTTGAATTTAAGAGGTTAATTCGGATCATGATCTGAAGCCTCTCTTAAAGCCAATCCCAATGAAATTGGCGATAAATTACTAATTTGTTTCATATACGCAGAAGAAAATTTCTTTGGATTTGACTGAATACGCTTAAATGGATTTAATTGTTCAAATTGTATTCCAGTGCTCTTAACAAGAGAGTCAACAAGACCCAAAGTTTGGCACGAACCGCCAGTGTAGAAACAGCGATTTAAAGTAAGACCATTCGTCGAAACATTCAACAAGTCCAGCGAGTTCTTAATTTCTTCAATGATAGATTCTGTTGTAAAATTAATATAGTTAACGACATCTTCAGGAATATCTTTTTTCGTCGATGCCGAAATTTTCAAGGCTTCAGCTTCAGGGAAGGATATACCTAAGTTCTTAGAGATTTCACTCGTATAGTTTACGCCTCCAACCAAGATATCGCGGCAGAAAACTATATCGCCCTGACTAATCACGATAAAGTTCGTAACGGAACTACCGAAATTAAATAAACCAATATTTTGATCCTTGATGCGTCCATAGTTGAACTCGAACACATTTGCGAGTGCAAACCCGGTCACATCAAAAATATTTGATTTTAAATTCGCATTTTCAATCGTAGCTAAATACTGCGTAATGATCTCATTCTGCGCAGCCACAAGAAGAAGATCCATCGTTCCGCCTTGACTTAACGAGGGCAGTACAACGTGAGTTAGAGAGATATTATTGATATCGAATGGGATATACTGTTCCGCTTCGAACTTAATTTGCTCTTTCAAAAGCTTACCATCTAACTTAGGCATCGTTATTTTTCTAACGATGACGGATGTGCCGCTGAGACCCGCACACACATTTTTTCGTTTTGTTTTTAATTCAGAAACCAGATTAGATATCGCTGAACCTAGCGCAGAAACATCTTTGATTTCCTCGGGAGCCATAGCGTTGATTGGTGTTGGCATATAACCAAAGTTCTGCAACACGGCTCGGCCTTGGGAAATATCCAATTCGGCAATTTTGATTGAGTTAGTCCCAATGTCGAGACCTAATACTTTTTTTGAGCTGAAAAACATATATAGATTAAATATTAAATGGACCTAGAGCAGAGTCAAATCACCTACAGGTTCAAAATCCAGGTAAAAACAAATTAAAGTACTGAATTGCCCATTCGTTACCACCAAAGATGTAGAAAACCCCACCAAGGGCTAGGTAAGGTCCAAATGGAATAGCAGTTTTTAGCCCATCTTTGTTTTTTACCGCAATTGCAATTCCAACTATAGAACCTAATATCGCAGCCGACATAATTATAAACGGAATCGCCTTCCAACCCAACAAGGCACCTAACCATGCAAGAAGCTTTATATCCCCGCCGCCCATGCCTTCATTCTTTGATAGCAAATAATAGGCATACGCCATAAACCAAAGAAATCCGCCACCAAAGAGCATTCCAAGCAAACCATCAAGAAATTCTCGTTCTGGGTTTAACCATGCCCCTAACAACCCCAGGACAATTCCACTCAGCGTAAATTCGTCAGGTAAAATCATGTGATCAAAATCAATGAAGCTACAAACTACAATTCCAAATTGGAAAATTAAAACCTCTAGCAAAAACCATTTGTACCCAATGAAATGAAAACTCAAAACAAACAATAGCCCAGTCAAAAATTCGACGAATGGGTATCTCCAAGAATATTTAGCCCCGCAATTGCGGCAACGGCCTCGCAATATAAACCAAGCTAATATAGGAATATTATCAGACCAACGAATCGGTTTCTTACATTGATAACAATGAGATCTTGGTGAAATTACCGACAAATCTTGAGGCAGGCGATAAATAACCACATTAGCAAAACTTCCTAGTATTGCGCCGACCAAAAAAAAGAAGAAATACTGGACCTCGGTCGGTATAAGCAAAATATCGTTTATCATTTTTCGATTATAAACATGTATCCTAATAAATATGAAACGAATTTTATTGAGTGGGCTTGTCGGTTTTACCTTAATACTTTCAAACTGTGCGTTCCTAAAAGATCAAGTCGCCCGCCTTCCAAGTAGTGTTCAAGCGACCACTAACCAAACTAAACCAGTAACTAACTACTTAAAGCACTATCTTATCCGCAACGGCGGCCTCAGTAATATGGATCGCCAAGACTGTAAAGGTTATGCTCAACAAAGCGTTGCTCTTTGCAAATCAGATACGTGTAAAGCGCTATTAAATGAACAGGAATTTCGTTGCACAGACCAAAATTGCAAAGCCTTCATTACCGAACGCTCTGAGCTATGTACCGACGAAGTGTGCAAAGCCCTAGTGGATAATCAAACTGAAAAATGCAAAGCTAGCGACAAAGTCTGTCAGTCTATGGTGAATCAAGATTCTGCTGTCTGTGAAAATGAAGACTGCAAAGCATGGCTAGATCAAACACCGATAAAATGCAAATCCGATCAATGCAGAGCCATCGTAGCTGAAAATATAAATTTTTGCGACCCGCAGTCCAATAAATAGTAAGTGGCCCCCTAGCTATTTATTACGATATCTCGCTTGTTAAAGCCTCTAACTGCCAAAACCATAAGAAATATGATCCAGACTAAAAAGTAGCCAATCATAACTCCAACATCATTCAAGTCTGGCGCATCTTTTAAAAAATAGTAATTCTTCCAGTTAAATCTAAAAAACTGAGGACTTACGGCTTCTAATATTTTTTGAAGTGCAATCAAGTTTTCATCACGTGTTTTCTTTATTAAGAACTCTACGCTATTTATTCCGTGACCATAAAAATAAAAACTTAAGCCGAATAACAAACTGATGACTGGACGGATATACACCGAAAGCAAAAAAACTAACGCCAAAACAACTAATACCTTTAGGTATATATTAACCATGATTACAATCGAGTTTCCAATAAAGCTTGGTTCTAACAATATCAAATTTAAAAGTGCAGTTAAAGCTACCAAAGTAAGTAAAATCAATGCACTTAACCCAACAAATTTTCCAACAATAAACTCACTTCGACTAATTGGCTTAGACAGTAGCAATAGACATGTCTGCTTTTCTATTTCTTTAAAGATCATGAATGAACCCGAAAAAAGTGCAATTCCTAGCCCGGCTATTTCCATCGATGCAAGAGAAAAATCAGAAAGTATTCTTTGAAACTCCCAAATCGATAAATTACTAAGCGCAACGCTGAAAAGCAGTAGGGCTATTGCTAAAAAGAAAATAATAATAAACATTTTTTCGCGGATTAACTCGCGAAATGTAGTTTGGGCAATAGTCAGGATAGACTTCATTTACGGGCCTCCTTTTGTTTGTTTCGGAAGGCCTCTTCTAACGATGGATATTGATTCATAAATGACTTTAAATCAGAATTGTAAATGATCTCGCCGTGATGAATAGCTACTAGATGATCACAAAGCTCTTCCATATCTTGTAGCAAGTGACTACTAAAAAAGATTGTGATACCTTTTTTCTTTTCTTCTTTCAGAATATCTTTAACCATCAACCGTCCGTCCGGATCTAGCCCGGACATGGGTTCATCTAATATCAAAATCTCTGGTTTATGAACCAACGCCTGAGCTAGTCCAGCACGCTGAAGCATCCCTTTTGAAAAACTACGAAGGGCTTTCTTTTTCGCTTCTAGCAGTCCTACTTTATTTAAAGTCTCATCAATCAAAGCGTCTACATTTTCATTCGCCATTGAAACACCACTCAATTTTAAATGAAACTTTAAAAACTCCTCCGCAGTCAGGAATTCATACAAATAAGGACGTTCCGGTAAATATCCGATTTTTTTTCGAATCTTTGGATTCATCTTTTCATTGAAAAACAATACGTCGCCGGAATCTTTGAAGATAAATTCAAAAATACATTTTAGACTTGTTGTCTTGCCAGATCCGTTGTTACCAACGAATCCGGTTGTTTTGTTCTTAGGTACGTCAAAGGAAACATTCTTTAAAACCTGCTTCCTTTTTTCGTAGAATGATTTTTTAAACGATTTATTTAAATTTCTAACTTGGATAGCATTTTCAATCGTGTCCATGGGACAAAGTATAACTAATTGATTTGAATATTCAAATTTTTAATTACGTCGCGAACAGGATCGTATTGACGGCTAGTTGCCGGCATCAAAGTTTTACTACCCAAAATATCCACATACTTTTCTTTGTTTTCCGGTTTTTCGAAAATATCAATAATCCCCACCATCACCTGATGAGCTGTATTGGGATATTTATCGTAAAAGCCTTGTCGAACCGTAAATGGATCGGAAGGTACGGGATCACTAACCCATAATATTTTATATTTTTTCTTATCTAAGGCACCAAATTTAGTCCATGCGCCAGCATTACCTTTAGCATCGTCACTAAAAACTGCGACCACATCGACTTTTCCATCCTCAAGCAGCTTTATCGATTGAGAATGGTTTCCTGAAAAAACAATCTGCTTAAAATCAGAATCTAAAAAATTCATCTTTTTGAGGTGAGCTTTCGGATATAAGTAGCCGGATGTCGATTTGCTATCTACGTATGCTATTTTTTTTCCTTTTAAATCCACAAACCGTTCAATTTTACTGTTACTCAATGATACAATAGCCGCATAATAAAATGGCTCTTGATACACTTTCTTTAGCAAAACTTTCGCTTGTGCCGTTTTCTCGGCGTATACAAAAGAAAGAGCTGTTAAAAACGCAAAATCTACTTTCTTTTCTTTCATTGCTTCAATAAGCGTATTGTAGTCTTTAGAAATATAGATATTAGTTTTAATTTTAATAATCTCCTGAAGCTCCTGAGCTAACGCCACCCCCTGCTGTTTAATCTGCGTAGGATTACCTCCGGGAATAACTCCGATTGTGATCTCTTCCGGCTGTTCTGCAGCTGGAACTAGCAATGACACAGAGAGAACGAAAATAAATACTATGTTTCTATAAACTTGTAACATCAAACGATCCTTCGTTTCTTTTCTTAAGCGCAATTAAGAATGCCACGCTGGCATCACTTTCCGTGATACATGGAATACTATAGTCAATACACGCCCGGCGGATATCAAAACTGGCCTCAATCGCCTTACGTCCTGTTGTCGTATTAATAACCAGAGATACATTGCCTTTACGGATATGATCCACGCAGTGAGGACGACCTTCATGCACTTTCCTTAACGATGCGCACTCTAAACCATGTTCATTAAAATAAGCGGCAGTCCCCGTCGTCGCAGACAACTGGTAACCCATACTTTTAATTTCACGCGCAATCGGCAACAATAGGTCTTTATCTTTTTCACGTAGTGAGAAAAATACTTCACCTTTTGAAGGCAGCTTCACATGGCTCGATATAAATGCTTTCATCAGAGCTTCCGAGTAATCGCTTCCACGCCCCATCGACTCACCGGTCGATTTCATTTCTGGCCCCAAGATAGAATCTGATTCCGAGAACTTCTTAAAAGGAAATACAACTCCTTTAACACATACATTTTTAATATTGCGCCAGTTGTATTTATCTAGGTTCAATTCTTTCTTTGATTTACCTAAAATAGCTTCAA
>DDTZ01000043.1:0-18049 GCA_002344565.1 Bdellovibrionaceae bacterium UBA2351
TCCCGAGTGGCGTAATAATATCGAATCGAATCTGCGACAAGTGATCGTCGATTTAATTACCTCCCATCAGCTTTCAAGCGCTGGCCTTCCCGATGAAAGTAGTTTTTTTCAAGATTTTTTCCATCGTGTTCAAGATAAAATTTTACCAGACGGTCTATTTCAAAATGATTTGGCTTCTATTTTAAAAAATACTTTTGATTCCGACTCTGAAATTGTAATGATTGATGCTATTGATGAAGACGCTATTCATGAATTTATTTTGGAAGTGTTTAAGGATAAATCGGATTATAAGACGATTCGTACAGCGCTAATTCAATCCTTAATTCGTACAAGTATTCAGTTGGCTAATAGTTCTGTGTTGCTTTCTAACAAGTTGCTAAAGCGTGGATTCACAAATTGGGAAAATGCGGAACAAATTTCAAAGCGTATTCTTTTTGATTTCGCGAATACAAATGACAACTTGGATATACAACATTTGAACGAATCCATAGAACAACTCGAGAAGGTGACGAACAACATTCAGGATAATATTGATAAAATGGGTGTTGAAGTGGAAGTCGTCTATACTTTGCAAATTCAGCTTAAACGCATTAACCGTTTAAAGTTGCTTACAAACTTTTTAGATGAACGAAAACCAACGGCGCTTGCTAGTCGCTTGTTTTTCTCTGAGCTGGTTCGCGATGTTCATGAAAGCCGTGGTATTAAGGGGTTTCTGATAACAAACCTTGAACTCTTAGCGAAACGAGTGGTCCAGGGTAACTCTGTCGTTGGCGAGCACTACGTTGCAAAAACCTGGGAAGATATTCGGCATATGTTCACATCAGCCCTCGGAGGCGGTTTCGTTACGGCTATGACCGTTTTCATTAAACACGTTTTAGGGTTTTTAGGTTTTTCTGGGTTCTTAAAGGGCGCGATGGATGCAATTAATTATTCATTCAGTTTCTTGGCGATTCAGCTTGCCGGGTTTACGCTCGCGACCAAACAACCGTCGGCGACAGCTGCTTTTCTTGCAAAAACATTGTCGACATCAACTCGTGAAAGTGGTTTGGCTATATTTTATATTCTGCGCGCGCAAATTGTGGCCGTCATAGGAAACGTTTCGGCTGTAATTCCTATTTGCTTCTTTACGTCACTGGCTTTTCAAGAGTTTGGACATCCGATAATGAGTTTAGAAGAGGCCCATTCAGTTTTTGCATCGACTCATCTTTTAGGCCCAACGGTGGTTTTTGCTTGCTTTACTGGAGTGCTGTTGTTTTTATCCAGCTTGTTTGCGGGCTGGTTCGAAAATTTTTGTATCGTAACGAGTCTACCTACACGACTTCGGCACAACAGCAAACTTAATACGTTAGTGGGTAAGAAGGCGGCCCTGAACATGTCTGAATTTGTGCGCGCCAATAGCAATGCTCTTGCGGCAAATATCTCGCTTGGGATGCTGCTTGGGTTAGTTCCACAACTGATGAAGTTCTTAAGCATCCCCTTAGAAGCTAGACACGTCACTTTAGCATCGGGTGCTTTTGCATCATCTTTACCTATTATGCTAAATCAAACTGAATATTCTGTTTTTGAATTTGCAAATGCCATCAGCGGTATCGTGCTGATCGCTTTTTGCAATTTGTTTGTAAGTTTCTTTTTATCACTGACTTTGGCATTGGCTGCTTCTGAGGGTTCACGCGGGTCGTTAATTAAATTGTTACGTTGGACCGGCAAAACTTTAATTCGCAGACCGTATATGCTAATTATGCCGGAGCGTAAGAAACGAAAAGAAGGTACGCCGTAAAAATACGACGTACTTAATTATAAAATAACTCTAAATCTATTTTTGAACGATATTCCTTAGACCAGATGAACCCTTAGCGCCGAACGTTGCTTTTGCAATTCCCGCACATTGTGCAACCGCTGCCGTTACAGATTGCGCGCCGATTTTGCCGAATACGATTTGGTTTTCTGTAAAATCAGGATCGTCGTCTAAATGGCAATCAGCAGTCACTGCAAATTGATTAACATCAATCTTAGGATTTTTGATTCCCGCAGAGCCATTTGTTTTGTAGGCTGCAGTAGCAATCATTTTACATTGGTTCATAGCTTCTAAGAAGTCAGATGCAGCCACTTGTCCTGCTGTGATTTGGCCAGCTGTAAAATCAGGATCATCATCGATTTCGCATGTTGCTTCTACGAAATGGGTCGGTTTTTGTACGATAGCGATGTTAGAGATTCCGAAAGAGTATTGAGATGCGCCGCTAGCACGAGCCACGGCTTCGCAATCTGCTAAAATAGCACGGATAGAGTCACCCTTAAGTGTACCACCGCTCATTTGGCCTGGAGTAAAATCAGGATCATCATCGATTTCGCATTTAGCAGACATAATGACTCGATTGTACCCGGGATTTGGATACGGAGGATATGGATCTACTGGGTCGATCGGAGGGTAGCTGTTGTTTAAAGAATCTTTTAGGCTCTTTTCAGCTATGACCAGCCGTCTTTGAACTTGAGTCAACTTGCGAGCGATATCTTGGATATTTCCACCGCGACCCATCTCTGCAATTGTACGTGTTAATTCTTGCCTAGCCGCTGAAACCTGTTCAGTGCCCTTTTGTACAAGAAAGTCATCTGCGGCCATTGCGCTGAAAGCGAATAGACAGCCAGTTAAAATAAGTGATTTTTTCATGGTTCCCCCGATAATGTTGGTTTCGAAATGACTCCGAAACATTCCCATTGTGGGTAAATTGCAAAGGGTAGACCAATTAAAAAATGGTGAAATCAGTTTGACTCAATAGGCCGTGGTGACTAATTAGTAAGTATGAAGATTTTATTCTTTGTTTTTTTATCCGTGAACATTTCATTGAGCGTATGGGCAGGGGCGAAGCCAGCATGTGCCGTCTTTCAGCAAACTTTAAATACTCAATGGCAAGAGTTAACGGATTCTTATAAGAAAGTAGATTCTCGATTCAAAAAATTAGAATCTGGTAATTCGCCATTTATGATTTCAAATTCATCCACAGATTTAGTTATATTATTGCACGGTTATTTGGGATCGCCGTTTGAAATGAATCGCATCGCTGCCGGCTTAAAAACTAAAGGTTACAGTGTTTTGAATGATCTTATTCCTGGCTATGGTTTTTCAGCTCGGGTGGCTAATCAGTATACAGAAGACTATTGGGATCGATATTTTGATACGCGCTACAAAGCGGCATTTCAGTGCTACAAACGTGTTCATATGATTGGGTTTTCAACCGGTGGACTGATCATCCATAAATTTTTGAAACTGAATCCAAGATTGAAGGCTGCGTCTGTGCATTTGATTTCGCCGTTCTTTGCACCAACTTTAAAATTTGTAAGTATGTTGACGGAGTGGTTTAGCCTAATCAAGACAGAAGTGTCTTTGAATCTTTTGTACTATACAACGTTTGGTGCGAAAGAATTAAAAATTATGTTGATGTATCCGAATTATTATTTGCAAGATGCTCCGTATTTGAACATGAATGAAATAGTAAAATCAGGAAAAGAAGTTGTAGAGATGAAATCTCTTGAAAAAAATTCGTCTCCTGTTGTTTTGTACGCGACGAAGAAAGATTTGGTGATGGATTTCGATGTTACAACTAAGGTTGTTGCGCGCGATTTTATAAATCCACGCTTAGTGGATTACTCGGAAACCCAAGCTCCGCATCATTTATTCCGCCACGAGGTCAGTGAAGTGGCTCTTAAATTTGAAAAAACTCTTCTAAGCACATTCTAAAGGTACAGGTTTTTAGACGCCGCCTGTGCTAAAAGCCAGTGAAATTTTGCCACCACTTGGTCTTTATTTAATTTTTAGACCAGATTTTAACATTATCTGTTGCTGGACTTGAAAAGCAGACTCCGAATCTGTGATGATGAATGTATGGACGTAAAGAAAATGAACTCTTTCGATAACGCAATCAAGGGAACAGGGTTTCCTGCGGGCGGCGTAAGTCAGGGTAAGTCGATTCCGTCCACAACAGGACCTTCGTTTAAGGACGCGTTAAACCAAGCCGGTGGCTTGGTGGACATGAAAAAGGTCGCTAATGATGCTGGTCTCGGTGATAAGGGGATTAAATTCTCGAATCATGCGATCGAGCGTATGCAGTCTAGAGGCATTTCGTTTAAGGCAGAAGATATATCTAAGTTAAACGAAGCTGTAGATCGCGCCGCTGGAAAGGGCAGCAAAGATTCACTGATCTTGATGAATGATTCAGCTTTGATCGTGAGCGTAAAAAATAGAACCGTTGTCACAGTGATGGATAAAACCGCACTGAAAGAGAATGTGTTCACAAATATCGACAGCACGATTGTGATGTAGGTAGTTGAGTAAGAAGTAAACTTTAAATTCTCGAATAGAATTTAAAGGTAAAAAAACAGGGCTGGTCCTCTTTGAGGGGGCCCTCCAAAACGTCCCGAGTTGTTTGCTTGGGAAATTAATATGGTCCAGGCAGGATGCTTGGATTTATACGAAATGACATGGAGGTCATAATGGGTATTCTATCGTCTCTCTACACAGGCGTATCCGGTTTAACAGCACAAGGTGAAGCGTTAGGGGTAATTGGTGATAACATCGCCAACGCCAACACTATCGGTTTCAAAGCCTCTCGTGCAGAATTTCAAGACATTATTTCTAAGAACCTAAAAGGTATCTTAGGTGGTAATCAGATCGGTCGCGGGGTTAAAATCGGCGCGGTAAATCCAATCTTGGTACAAGGTAACGTAGATGCGACTGAAAAAGTAACTGACTTAGCCATCTCTGGCGACGGTTACTACAAAGTAAAAGGTAGCGATGGCGAATCATTTACGCGTGATGGTTCATTCCACTTTGATAGAGAAGGTTACCTAGTTACAAACGATAATCAAAAAGTACAAGGTTTCATGACTGATGAAAAAGGTAATATCCTAAATAAAATGTCGGATATTAAATTTCCGCGTGCTTTGATCCCTGCAAAAGGAACAACAGAATTGAAACTAGATCTGAATTTGGATTCACGTGTTGAGCCAACTAAAAAATTCGATATGAATGATCCATACTCGACATCACACTACTCAACAGGCGTAGAGATGTACGATTCTCAAGGTAACAAACACTTAGTTCAATTCTTCTTTAATAAAGTAGCTGATCGTAAGTGGGAATATAAGGGTCTTTGTGATGGTAAAGAAGTTACGGGTGGTGAAGAAGGAAAAATGGCCCAAGTTGTTGGCGGTACATTAGAATTCACAGTAGATGGCAAACTAGACAAACAAGAAGTAACCGACTCGTCATTTAACTTTATGGGTGGTGCTTTACAAAATCAAAAAATCAAAATGAACTTTGGTGATGACATCGCAAGCGGCGGTAAAGGTTTAGATGGAACTAAACAATATGGTAAAGGTTCAGATCTAATCTCATGGAACCAAGACGGCGCCGGCGCAGGTACAATCACTGGATTATCATTCAATGACGAAGGTGTGTTAACTGCCGTTTACTCGAACGGTCAAGCCGCTGACTTAGCTCAGATCGCATTAGCTAAATTCGAAAACCCAGAGGCACTGTTCAAAGTCGGTAACAATCGCTTGAAAGAGTCTAGAGATTCTGGCGGTCCATCAATGGGTGCACCAGGTGCTGCGGGGCGCGGTAAAATTTACGCGAAGTCATTAGAGCGTTCGACGGTAGATTTAGCAACTGAGTTCGTAAACATGATTCAAAATCAACGTGGTTTCCAAGCGAATGCAAAGACAATCACAACAACGGATGAGTTATTAAACGAAATCATCCAGCTTAAGAGATAATTAGTTAATTAGTTTCATAAAATAAAAAACCCAGTTTTTTTATAATACCCAGCCCCGAGGTGAAGTAGAGAGCACCTCGGGGCATTTTTATTTTTGGCCGGGGATTTCGAGGATTGTCTAGCTCTTCGTTCTCCGCGGCGCCTCTCCCTGCGACGTGGCTTATGCCACGCCTCAGTCGGGACGCCTTGTGCGGCCGCGGGCGGCTAGCCTCGATCTAGACAATCCTCGAAATCCCCTGGATTTGTGATCGATTTGTTTATAATGAAATTGATGATTCCTTTTCAATACGTTTTCTTTTAATTGGTTTTGTCAAAGATTTGAAAGTGGATTTTGACTGGACTATTTTTGTTTCTCTCAATAGATTTTCCCCTATTGGGGGATTTATGAAAAAGATTTTGTTGTTGTCGTCTTTGATGATGGTTCTTGTTTCGTGTAAAGAAATTTCTGGAACTTTTTTAGTTAACCAGGATTTTTCGGCTAATGTGAATAAGAAATGTGGGTGGAATCCGTTTGGGTCGTGTGATCCTAATAAAAAATTGCAAATTCCTGCTGGTAACTACAATGCAGTGATTGATTTCGGCTCTAAGACTGAAATTAAAATTGAAATGAAGGCCAATGCCTTTAAAGAAACGATTACTTTGCTTCGTCCTAAAAACTTTGAATTCCCAACGAATGGTGATTTTGTTCTAACGTCGGTTCAAGTGAACCAATCATTTGATGTAAAAGGTAACGTACAAACTACAGTTTCAGAATCTCCGTTACAGCGTGGTAACGAAAGCTGCACCTACATGGCGCCGGTATGGGTATGTAGCCATGATAGTTATGGACGTCCATATTGCCATTATGAAAATCAGTCGGTTTGGGGTTATCGCTTTGTAGAATATTACAATCGTAATACGACTCGTGAATTGTCTGCGGATTTAATGCAAAGCCAGCGATCGTTAGCTCGATTCACCGGCGCGCGTACGGATTCAGAAAAAATTTATACTTACACTAGCATCTGTCGCTAGTTTCTTACTCGGGGTATCTATTACATGCAGCGAACTTGTCTGTTACTAGATACCTCGATCAATGTGTATCCCGAGCAGTTATAGCCACCGTATCCACAAGTTACCACTTGGTTATTATAATAAAACTGCCCATTACATTGCATCGTAATTGCCGTTCCATTCACATTATTACATAAAGAATTATCTACAACTTGGCCCGTTGCCGATGACATACAGTAACCGTTATTTACATAATATCCCGTATTCGTGCCGCAGTTATTAGTTGTCGCCGTTGTCTGGCAATAAGTAGTTGAAACGGGCTGCCCAGTCGTTGAAGAGTAGCAGTAGTTTCCGTTCCAGTAGTATCCATTATTCGTTGTCGCTGTATTACATGTAGCCGAACAGTAGGTGGTCGCTACGACTTGTCCGGTTGGATAAGCAACGCAGTTGGCACCATTCCATCCATAAGATGTAATCGCTGTTGTCGAGTTGTTTGAATTACTCTTATTACAGCTAGTTGTTAATAACAGTAAACCTACGACGAAAAAATATATAACCTTCTTCATAATTAACCTCACGACGTTTACTAGAGCAATACAAGCGCCTAAATCACCGAAACGTCGTAAGTATCTTGAATAAGTGTCAAAAAGGTAATCATGGAAGAATTATGGAAATTGATAAAGGTGTCATACTCACAAAAATGAGACAAAAATGAGCGCACATCATAAATAGATACTTTAAAAAAGTGTCTCATTGTGAAACGTACAGGTAAATGCACTGTCGTTTAGAAAGTGACGTTTGTTCACAATTCTTACTCTGTACTTCTATGTAATGGTTCCGAACGGGTATTATAAATGCATTTCAAATGTAGGATGGCGAAAGTACTTTTGAGGGTGGGTCTTTTTCTCATCCCGATGTGCCTATATTTATATATATTTAACAAAAATGATAAGAAATCTACGGCAGATAGAACAGTGGCTAGTTCACCGAGTGCTCGAGTGATTAAAGCAAACTTAGGCACCTCAGTAGCTACGAAAAATGCAATAACCAAAGATGTAATTCTGCCATCAGATTCAGAAGCGAATTTTAAGAAATTACGTCAGACGGTAAAAAAAGAAGAAGAAACTTGGGATGAATTTTTTTCTAAAGCCAAAAGAGCGCTCTACCCGGAAACTTTGAAATGGGCGCAAAAGCTTCCAGTTCCACGCAATCAATCTGAAGAGAAAATTTATCTGAGGTTACAATTAGTCTATCAAGTACGAGGAATCTCAGATATTGCGTCCTTTTTACCCGACAGTGCATTGAATCCTATAACTGAGACTTCAAAGGACTACGTTGATGACTGCATAAGGGCACTCGATCCTCGCGACGACTACAGAGAACGAACTTTTATGATTATGTACTCTCAACACAGGAATTCCGACCGAAATTTATCGAAAGTCATTTTTGATCAAGTGGATGTATTGTTCAGCGAAACGGATAGATTTGACCCCGGATATTTTATCGACTTATCAAATGTAGTTCGTAATTCGACAAACCTTGAAAATGTTGAAAAAGAAGAAATTCTAAAGCAAATCGAAAGTCTGCGAAGTTATATGGAAGAACGTCAAAATATGGAAACATTATGAAAAACAAAAGTACTTTAAGTTTCGGGATTGCGATCGGAATTGTGGTGGGTGCAGTAGGTGCATCCTTATTTGTGAATAGACTTAAACCCAAGGATAAAGTTACTCAAGATTCAGCTGTGACTGGTTCAATAAGCAATGACATTGTTATAGAACTACAAAACGAAGATGGCGCCGATGAACCCGCGGAAAAACTACGAATCGACATTCAGCAGGCCAAAAATCTATTGAAGGCAGAAACGACTGAGTGGGCACGAAAGCTACCTTTGGCAAAGACATTAGAAGAAGAGTACTTTCAGTTATATATGCAGATCGCATATGAAAAGAAAGACGTCGATGTATTCGGCTTGGCAAGCAGAAATCTAAACCTGTTTCGAAATGTCAAAAATGATAAGGAATTTAGAAATTATATTACGGCGTGTTTGGAATCAGCAGAAGTGGAGAAAGAAAAGCGGGTAAAGGATTTCGTAAGCCGTTACACGGCTTTAATCTATTGAAAAAGCCTCTGCCGGTTTCCCAGCAGAGGCTTTGAACAAATACTAAATTAACCTAAAAGGTGTTTAACACCGTCACGTTCTTCAGTGAGTTCTTTCAATGTGAACTCCATTTTTTCTTTAGAGAATGCATCGATTTCCAAACCTTTAACGATTTTGTAGTCGCCGTTTTCGCATGTGCATGGAAAACCGTAAACGATACCTTCCGGGATGCCATATGAACCGTCAGATGGAACTCCCATAGTCGTCCATTTGCCATTTGTGCCTAAGCACCAGTCACGCATATGATCGATAGCTGCGTTTGCAGCCGATGCTGCTGATGAAAGACCACGGGCTTCGATAATCGCAGCACCACGTTTTCCAACAGTCGGAATAAATGTTTCTTTGTACCAAGTTTCATCGTTAACAGCCGCTTTCATCGCTTTACCGTTAACTTCAGCGAAACGATAGTCTGGATACATCGTAGGAGAGTGGTTACCCCAAACAACCATCTTTTGGATATCGCCAACAGCTGTTTTAGTTTTAGTCGCTAATTGAGAAAGAGCACGGTTATGGTCAAGTCTCATCATCGCAGTAAAATTTCTTGGATTTAATTTAGGAGCTGACTTCATTGCAATGTATGCGTTTGTGTTGGCAGGGTTACCGACCACAAGAACTTTTACATTTTTGTTGGCAACGTCATTTAAGGCTTTGCCTTGAACCGTAAAAATTTGCGCATTGGCTTCTAATAAATCTTTTCTCTCCATGCCTTTTGAGCGTGGACGCGCACCAACTAATAGCGCGATTTCTGCATCTTTGAATGCCACCTTAGGGTCGTCAGTTTGAATGATTTCTTTCAAAAGCGGAAATGCACAGTCGTCCAATTCCATTGCCACACCTTTAAGCGCTTGCATCGCTGGTGTAACTTCTAAAAGTTGCAGAATTACCGGTTGATCTTTACCAAGCATTTCGCCAGAAGCGATTCTGTAAAGTAAGCTATAGCCAATTTGTCCAGCAGCCCCGGTTACTGCCACTCTCACGGGAGTCTTTGTTGCCATTATGGTCTCCTTAAATAAGTAAAAAAAGTATAATTTACGCTAAATTCTAAGTCTATATTTTAAAGCGTTTTAAGATCTACGACGAAGCGGTACTTAACATCAGCCGCCACCGTGCGATCATAGGCTTCATTGATTTTTTCTGGTGCGATCAATTCGATATCAGAAAAGACTTTTTTCTTCGCACAAAAGTCTAGCATCTCTTGAGTTTCCTTGATGCCCCCAATCAGGGAACCTGTCAGAACCTTGCGGCCGCCAATCAAACCGAATGCATTTAAGCTGTTCGGATCTGGAGAAACCCCCACTAAGACCATAGTCGCACCTAATTTCAGGCTGGCTAAGTATGGAGTGAAATCGTGTTGTGCCGAAACCGTATCGATAATCAAATCTAAAGTCCCTGCGACTGAAGCAAAAACTTTAGGGTCTTTAGTTATTTTGAAGTACTTAGCGCCAAGGCGTTTCGCGTCAGATTCTTTGCTAGGGGAGGTGCTGAAGACCGTGACTTCGGCACCCATCGCTTTGGCTAATTTAACCGCCATGTGGCCTAAGCCCCCTAAACCAACAACGCCGACCTTTTTACCTTTACCGGCTTTGTAACGTTTAAGCGGTGAGTAGGTTGTGATCCCTGCGCACAATAGGGGCGCGACTCTGTCTAGTGGAAGCCCTTTTTTTACTTTCAAAACGAATTTGTCTTTCACTGTAACGTGAGACGCGTAACCACCGTAGGTAGGTGTTTTGTTATCAAGTTCTGTGCTGTTGTACGAGAAAACTGTTTTTACTTCGCAAAACTGTTCTTCGTTGTTTTTGCACGGTTTACATTTTCCACACGAATCCACAAAGCAGCCCACACCGACGGGTTCGCCGACTTTGAATCGCTTTACTTTTTTTCCAACTTTTACCACATGCCCAACCATTTCGTGGCCTGGTACACACGGGTACATCGTTGGGCCCCACTCAGAACGGGCCGTGTGAATATCCGAGTGACAAACTCCGCAGTAATCTAGTTTTATCAAAACATCATTTGGTCCCGGTTCGCGTCGTTCAATCGTGTGCGGTTTAATTGTTCCTGATTTGTCAAAAGCAGCCATGCATTTTGATTGCATATAGAATCTCCTAAGTTGAATGAGTAGAAGTAAATCTACCCACGTCTGTCGAGATTACTCAAGTGCGAAAATAGTTCGTTGCTATTGCGCAGGACCGATGGCAGGCTAACTTCATGAGGCATCCGAATTTTAGAATCTATATTCTGATCATCGTGTTTCTCGCCGTAAAAATTGCGCTGTCTTGACGCTATTTATGATAAGCGATACGTCGGATTTAAATCCGTACGACAAGTTTAAGGATGAACGGTCTCGTCCCGTCTTTGATTTAATGTCCTAAATTCAAAATACTAAGAATCCGAAACTGATAGA
This sequence comes from Bdellovibrionaceae bacterium UBA2351, assembly GCA_002344565.1. Taxonomy (GTDB): domain Bacteria; phylum Bdellovibrionota; class Bdellovibrionia; order Bdellovibrionales; family Bdellovibrionaceae; genus UBA2316. The sequence goes on from DDTZ01000043.1 coordinate 11,324, forward strand.
TTATAATACGGCACTGCCGAATTGACGGCTCGGTGACCTAAGCGGGCGTATACGCCCGCACACTAGAAACAGTGATAAATTATAAATTCTCTTCTAAGAAGCTTTTTACGGAATCTGCCCCTGGGCACCCATTTCCGTGCAAGTTAGCGGCGAAAACGAGTGTGTCGTTTTCAAGCGTCAGCGCACCTTCGCGTGCGTGAATGAATTTAACTTTTTTGATTTTGTCGCGAAATGCTTCCTTTGACATATCGTCAACGCATACCTTTTTTAAGCCTTCCGCAAAATTCAGTAAAAACCATTCACGAATGTTGTTGCCATTATTTAGAAACATATTTTCAAAACTGTCCGTTAGAAGTCCTTGTTCCACTGACGCCCAATCAAACTCAACCTCGATTGGTCCACCGGCTATCGCTGCAATTTTCGTGTGATAATTTTTGAAATCTTCGTTTTCTTTGTGTTGCTGAATATAACGTTTTTGTTGCAGGTTTAGCTTAACTTGTTGAGCTGCCGTCATGTTTCCTCCTTGAGTGTTTCTTTATATTTCTGCATGTATAAAATTAGGGGGCAAACTGAAATTCGCCAGAAGAAATAAAATGAAAAATTCTCGACGATGGAACTGGGGCTGTTAAATTCGCGTTATTTTTAATTCTTTGAAGCCTGTATTGGGATCAAATTCTCTTCGGAATTCCACATCAGCAAACTGTGTAATTACCAGCTCTGCAGTCGTGAAAATTAAATTGCCATCGCTTAAATGCCCTCCATAGACCTGCGCATTTTTATCAGCGATAGAGAGGTGAACGTGAATGCCGTGAAGGGAAACTAGACCAGAAAGAGTTAAGATTTCATGCGGCTCTGTTGATTCATAAAAAGAGTCTGAATTCGCTTTTCTTAGTTTGATATTTTTTAGACTACCAACGCCGCTAAAAATAGAACCCGCTTTGATGTCTTTAGATTTACAAAATTCAGTCAGTGATTGGCGAAGGTCATCCCCAGGAGAGAGCTTTAAAAAATGAAAAGAGCAATTAGTGCTGCTAACAGTAGCCATAAATGCTCCTTTTAGAGAAGAAGATGCTTATGCATCTCCTTTTTGACTTTCGATTTCTTTTCTAACTTCATCCATATCCAATTTTTTTACTTGGGTAGTGATGTCTTCTAAACCTTCTTCAGGAAGCATTCCTGGCTCTAAGAAAACCAATGTTTGTTCTTTAAAGATACCAACTGTTGGAATGCTTTGGATACCAAATGAAGCCGCAATTTCAGGTTCTTCGTCCGTGTTAACTTTTGCAAAAACCATGTCTGCATTTTTTGAGGCGAAATCTTCAAAAATAGGCGCAAATTGTTTGCATGGACCACACCAAGGAGCCCAGAAGTCGATCATTACGATCTTATTATTGTTGATCGTATTTTCGAAATTCGTTTTATCTAGTTTGATTACGTTGTCAGCCATACGGCCTCCTTAGTTAACTCTGGCCATTAAGTCAGAGATTTGTTTTGTAAATTTACCTGGATCCGGAAGCTCAGAGCCTTCGTTTAGTAAGGCTTGGTTGTACAGAATTTCAGACCATGTTTTTTGATCTTCTACTGGTTTTGACAACATTGTTTCAAATAAAGGATGTTTTAAATTTAACTCTAAAATGCGTTTTACTTTAGGTGCCTGTATATCACCACCCATACGGCTCATGATGCGTTCCATGTTCGCAGACGGATCGTTAGCTGAATTCACAAGAACTGCTGCTGATGTACTTAGACGGTCAGATACTACGATATCTTTGATGTTTTCAGAAAGATTAGCCTTCATTGTCTCGATCAATGGCATGAAGCGTTCTTTAAGTGATTTATTTTCCTCTTCCTTCTTCTTTTTGTCTTCTTCAGAGTCTAAATTCAAATCATCACGGGTAATCGATTGAAGTTTTTTATCTTTGTAAGTCGGAAGTGCCGACATAACCCACTCATCAACCGGATCTACGCACAGAAGGACTTCCAAACCTTTTTCGTTTAGTTTTTCCATGTATGGCGTGTTCTTAACTTGAGATAGGCTTTCTCCAGTGATGAAGAAAATTTCCTTTTGATCTGGCTTCATACGCGCAATGTACTCATCCAATGTAGTAAATCCCTCTTGAGTTGAGCTGTTGAACAAGATTAGGTCTTGAAGCTTTTCTTTTGAAGAGGCGTCCATAGCAATGCCTTCTTTTAAAGTTGAGCCAAATTCTTTCCAAAATCCCTCAAATTCTTTTCGAGAGTTGTTTAATAGATCTTTTAATGTCGCATAGATTTTGTTCGTTACATTCTTTTTGATCAATTGAACTTGACGGTCTTGTTGTAAAATTTCACGTGATACGTTCAATGACAAATCGGCGCTATCCACAAGGCCTTTTACGAAGCGTAAATGGGCAGGGATTAGGTCTTTGCAATCATTCATGATAAATACGCGCTTAACGTATAAATTTAAACCGTAATCGGTGTCGCGTGAGTGAAAGTTAAATGGACGTTTCGCGGGAATATACAATAGGGAATTAAACTCCATTGTACCTTCTGCTTTGTAATGAACGGTTTTTAAAGGTTCGTTCCAGTCATGCGATAGGTGGCGGTAAAATTCGCTGTATTCTTCTGGTTTGATTTCACTTGGTGAACGTAACCATAAAGCTTTCATTGAATTTAATGTTTGATCTTCTTCTTTATCCTGATTTTTTGTTTTCATTACGATCGGGTAGGAAATGAAATCAGAATATTTTTTAACTAACGAGCGCAGAGTCCATTCTTCAGTGAAATCGCTTACGTTGTCTTCCGCTTCGAACTTTTTAAGGTGAAGAGTAATTGTAGTGCCCGTGCCTTCTGGACGAGGGACTTCATCAATAGTGTAGGTACCGTCACCGCTAGATTCCCATACAACACCATTGTTTTCGCCTGCTTTTTGAGTATGCAATGTTACTTTTTCAGCCACCATGAATGATGAATAGAAACCAACACCGAATTGGCCAATCAGTTCTGGGCGGTCTTTAAGCTCCTGGGAAATTTTTTGGTAGGTTTGAGTGCCTGAACGAGCGATCGTACCGATGTACTCAACCACTTCATCTTTAGACATACCAATTCCGGAATCTTGAATTTTAAGGGTGTTGTTTTCTTTATTTGGAGTTAAACGGATTTGATATGTATGATCTTTAGTTACTAATTCTGGCTTAGTTAAAGCTTCGAACCTTAATTTATCTAGGGCATCTGAGGCATTTGATACAAGTTCTCTAAGGAAAATCTCTTTATGTGAGTATAACGAGTGGATCATTAGATCCAAAAGCTTTTTGATTTCCGCATTAAAGGTTTGAGTTTGCTTCATGTAGGCTGCTCCTTAAGAGTAAATAATTAATTTACCCTTAATATGAGCAGCCCTGTCGGGCTGTCAACTACTAGACTGAGACTTGTTTAAACTTCCATTTGTGGGCCGGCGCCGTATGGGCTTAGACCCTTCTTTTTGATCTTTTCCACCAGCGTAGTGCGGTTTAAACGCAATAGAGCGGCGGCCTGGTTGCGGTTCCAGCCTGTTTTTTCTAGTGCTTTTAAAATCAAGCTGTTTTCAAAGGCATCGACCGCCGAGTTAAAATCTAATCCAGTATCGGGAATATCCTCAAACTGGAATTCTTCCTTCTTTTCGACTTTAACTTGGTATTTCGCGGGCAGGTCAGATAACTCGATTGTGCCCTCGGTTTTAAGGATGCTCAGTCGTTCCACTAAATTTTCAAGTTCACGGATATTACCCGGCCATGGATATTGGATGAGGCTATCTAAGGCCATTTCGCTAAATCCAGTAATGCGTTTAGTTTTGAATTTGTTAAATTGCGCTAGGAAATGGTTAAGCAATAGTGGAATATCGGGTTTACGCTCTTGAAGCGCTGGAAGCTGAACAGGTATAACATTTAAGCGGTAATATAAATCTTCGCGGAACTGACCCTCTTCAACCGCTTTTTCCAGATTGATGTTAGTCGCGGCAATTACGCGCACATTTACATTCACTGTTTTTACGCCACCGACGGGTTCAAATGATTTTTCTTGTAGAGCGCGCAAGATTTTAACTTGTAGACTTGGATCAAGATCGCCGATTTCATCTAAGAACAATGTTCCACCGTCCGCCATTTCAAAGCGACCTAAACGGTTGCTAATAGCACCAGTGAAGGCTCCTTTGACATGGCCAAATAGTTCGCTCTCTAACAATTCAGACGGAATGGCGCCGCAGTTAATGGCAATAAAAGGTCCGGATGCTCGTGAGGAATTGAAATGGATCGCCTTAGCAATCAATTCTTTACCCGTTCCGCTTTGGCCCGTAACTAACACGGTCGCTTCAGAATCCGCTACTTTCTCTACTAGGCTTAGTACACTTTGGATGCTTTCGCTGCGGCCAATAATTTGATCGAATTTGTATTTTTTATTTACGACGGTTTTTAATAGTTTGTTTTCAACTTGAAGTTTTTTGTGCTCGAGTGCCTTGTCGACAAGGCCCAAAAGTTCATCCATATTGATCGGCTTTGTCATAAAATGATAGGCGCCTCTTTGCGTTGCTGAAATCGCAGTTTCTATAGTTGCAAAACCCGTAAGCACGATCACTTCGATTGCGGGATTGGTACGCTTTAAAATGTCCATAAAATCTAAACCATTGCCGTCGGGAAGGCTCATGTCCACAATGGCTAGGTCAAATTGAGTTTCACCTTGTGCAAACATTTTAGCTTCTAGAAGAGTACCTGAGGTAACAACATCTAAATTTCGTTTAGATACTGCTCGTGATAAAACCGTTCTGAGTTGTGAATCGTCTTCTAGAATCAAAACTTTTGGATTCTTCATTAACCTTCCTTCCTGGTAGGTTGTTGCATGTCCCGCTAATCATTAGCAGCCGTCCTTCGGAGGAACGTCGTGACATAAGTTTATGTTATAAAAAATTGACAGTACTGTCAAAAAATCAACTCTGTTTTTTTTGAAAATCGCTAAAATCTTGACTAGCGTTGAGTTTCCGAGCGGTCCTTGGGCCAGTAAAAATACTGGCACCCCAGACCTATAGACAGTTTTAACTGCGTGTATTAACCAATAAATTGTTTACGATTTCAGCGCACTTTTTTATGGCTGCTTCTATTGACTTTAAGTCCGCATACATTGGATCGGTGTTTTGTGTGTCCATGAGTAATAGTTGCGTATAGGATAACAGGCCACCTAACGGGTTATTGATTTCATGAGCAATACTGCTGGAAAGGATGCCCAGTTCTGCCTTCGGAGCGAGTTCAAGAAGTTCTTTCTCTAGCTGAATTTTTTGAGTGATGTTGCGATAGTAGTGAATCGCATATTTCTTTCCATCTAAACTCACTAGCTGCCCAGCGACTTCAAAGTTTTCATTCTTTTGATTGATTTCAAATTTGGATCCCATCTGACAGCCTTCACACGGTGAAAGTCGACCGAATAGGAACTTGTGGCATTTCTGTGGCGCTTTGAAATTATCCATATTCGTTTGGATTATATTGTATTCCGAATCTACCAGGATAATAGCGTCCTTAATTGCATTAAATAACGTTTTCCAGTAATTGTGAATTTTCTCGAGTTTATTACGGTTTTCAAAACGCTCGGTGGCTAAACTGACGGCTTCGGTTACGCGGGCCAGGAACTCGGACTCCTCTTTGGCAAATGGCTTTTGAGGCGAGCGCATAAAGAACACGGAACCGACTTCGTTATTCTGCTTGTGTACGCGAAAGCGTAAGTATTGATACTGTAATTGCGATTCAAGTTCTTTAACGAAAAGTTCATCGGCTGGTGCAAAGCATACTTTGATCCATTGAATTTCAAATGTCCTTAGTAGTTCTTCATTTAGATTTTTTTCAAGTTCTTCTAAGTTTTGAGATTGGTAGACAGTAGTTAAAGCTTTGCGGAAAGATTCAATTCGAATATTAGTCAAAAACAGTTTGCGTCTAGATTCAACCAAAAATTTAGTTCGCTTTTCAATTTTTTCATCCAGACTCGTGCGGAGTTTCAGCAACTTTCGATTTTGCTCCTCGAACAAAGCTTTATAGCTTTCAAATTGCTTTTCTTGGTATGATTTTTCTAGCGATAGATTAAGATATTGTTCGATATTTTTGTCGGTATACGAAGTGAATATTTTGCTAAACGAATATTTCCACTGCAAATCAAGTAAAGCCTTTTTGGAAAAATCAGCTGGGACTACCGCAACGATCTGAAGGTGAGGGTTATTCTGTTTCCATTTTGTGTACAGGTCAAAAAAACGCTTCTCTAAAATGGCGGTCAGATTAATTCCAAGTACATCAATTTGTGATCGATCGAATTGATAATTGGCTTCGTACAAGTCGTTAACAATAACCGCACCCGACTCCGTCAAGTTTTTTGGCCAAGGGCCCACTAGTAAAAACTTATGGATTATAGCTGACATGTCGGAATCAGTTCCTTGTGTGAATGAATGGTATAGTCGGGAATTTCAAATTGATCCTGAGCTACGTCTTCAGCGTGTTCGCCGTGCTGATAATAGCAGGTCATGCCGCCTAGTTGTTTAGCCATTCTGATTTCCTGAGATAAACGGTTGCCAATAGACAAAAGCTCGTTTGCATGGATGCCAGTGTCGCGGATGATTTTCTCAAAGGCGGATTTTTTAGTTGGGAAGGCGCCGTCGCCAACAACTAAGATGTTTTCTTTTTTAACGAAGCGTTCGATTTTAAGCTGCATTAATTTGTGATTTTGTGCGCTGACAAC
>DDTZ01000043.1:18398-22521 GCA_002344565.1 Bdellovibrionaceae bacterium UBA2351
GGCTCATAGAATAGGCGATTCAAGTTAGCAACAACTAGTGGAAGCTGGGTGGGGTTTTTTAAAGTAAATGTCGTGACTAAGTTTTTAAAGAACTCTTTGTGTGATTTTGTTTTCACAAAATCTTTTCGCGAAATATCAAATTCTTCGAACGTGTTAGAGTAGCCTTCAGTCAATAAATAGCTGTGGATTTTTCGACACGCGAACGGGATAAGTTCATTTGTAGTGTCGATTAAAGTATCATCTAAATCAAAGGCGATGGCCTTATATTTCATTTAAAAATCCCAATTCTATTTTTGTGCGGAAAAGACAACAGTTCTTATTAGAGTATTCATGAAAAGCACTGAGTGCTCAACGTTTTTCTGGGGCAAGTTTTTGGCCGAATCTATTAGGAAGCAAGAAATATCGCTGGATTATCGGGCAAACAGTGATAATTTAGGGGCATGACAGAAAAAGACGAAAATAAAAACAAAGACGTTCCGTTTACAGCCATTATTCTTGCGGCTGGTAAAGGGACTAGAATGAATTCGGCGTTACCTAAGGTTCTTCACCCGGTGGCGGGAAAACCAATGATTTCAAGAGTGATTGCTTCGTGCAAAAAAGCCGGTGTCACTGATATTCGAGTCGTCGTTGGCCACGGCGCTTCGCTAGTTAAAACAGTTCTCGAGCCAGAAGGCGTGACTTTTTTTGAACAGAAAAATCAGTTAGGCACGGCCGATGCCGTTCGTTCTGCGCAGCCTGAATCTATCGAAGGCAATATCATTATTTTAAATGGGGATCACCCTATGATCGAGCCCCATGATATCGAAGGATTCATTCGGGATTTTAAAGATCAAAAATTGGATATTGGTTTAGTGACCACTGTTTTGAAAGAACCGGGTGATTTTGGTCGCGTGGTTCGTAATGGCGGTGAACTTTACGCTATTGTTGAAGCAAAAGACGCGTCGGCTGAGGCAAAGAAAATAAAGGAAGTGAACACGGGTATCTATTTAACTCGTGCTGCGATTTTGAATTTGCTTTTGCCTGACGTAAAAAATGAAAATCAGAAAAAGGAATACTATCTAACAGATATTATTTCTTTAGGTATTGAAGAGAGAAAAAAAATTAAAACGATTCCGGGTGCAAAAAATGTTTCAATGGGTGTGAACAACCAAATTGAACTAGCAAAAGCAACCAAACTGGTTTTCAAGGGCCACATGAAGAAGCTTCTAGAAAACGGAGTGATGATCATTGATCCCAAAAATACTTACATCGAGGAAACGGTAAGCGTAGGTCCTGGAACAATTATATACCCGGGCAGCTACCTAAAGGGTAAAACGACAATTGGTAAGTTTTGTATGATCGAAACTAATACATTCATTGTCGACACAACCATCGAAGATAGTGTGCAGATCAGGTCAGGAAGCTATTTAGAATCGTCTATTATTCGTGCAAAGTGTAATATCGGCCCGTATGCGCGTATTCGTCCCGATAGTGAACTATTAGAGGAGGTTCATATCGGCAATTTCGTAGAAGTAAAAAAGTCTAAAATTGGTAAGCACACTAAGGCGGCGCATCTGGCCTATATAGGTGACGCAGAAATCGGCGAGCATACGAATATTGGTTGTGGAACTATTTTTGTGAACTACATGCCAAATAAATCAAAACATAAAACAAAAGTGGGCGATAACTGCTTTATCGGCAGTGACGTTCAGTTGATTGCGCCAATTGAAATTGGTTCTGGGGCAACTTTAGGGGCAGGCTCTGTGATTACTAAGAGTGTACCAGCTAACGCGTTAGCGGTAACTCGTGCGCCTCAAATTGTTAAAGAAAATTACAAACCAAAACCGTAAACGGAAGGTAGAAAATCATGTGTGGAATAGTTGGGTATTTAGGTCCATTGAATCCTAAAGACGTAATTATGCAAGGTTTGAAAAAGCTAGAGTACCGTGGGTACGATAGCGCAGGTTTGGCTATTATTGAAGGTAGTCATACCAAATTGATTCGCGCTATGGGAAAATTACAAGCGCTTGATGATAAAATTAAAAATGAGTCATGGACTGGGCATGTCGGTATTGGCCACACGCGCTGGGCTACTCACGGTGTGCCTTCAGAACGCAATGCGCATCCTCATAAGGCTCGTGGCGTAACTTTGGTTCACAATGGTATTATCGAAAATTACCATGAAATCAAAGAGCAGCTTCTGGCCCGAGGCGCGCAGATCGCTTCCGACACAGATTCTGAATTAGTTGCGCATTTAATTGCGGAAGAGTATGAAAAAACAAAGGATCTAAAAACAGCAGTTGAGCGAGTGTTGCCTAACTTAACAGGTGCATTTTCTATCGTTGTTTTATGTGAACAAAGTCCTAACGAACTAATCGCATTTAAAGATGGCCCTCCATTAGTGGTTGGCCTTGGTAAAGGTGAAAACTTTGTAGCTAGTGACGTTCAGGCATTAATCAAGTACACGAATGAATTTATTTATTTAAACGATCGTGAAATCGTAAAATTAGAACCAAACAAGGTTCAATTATTTTCATCTCATGGCGTAGCGATTGATCGCAAATCGGTAACTTTAAATTGGAATGCGGAGCTAACAGAAAAACAAGGTTTCGCTCATTTCATGCTTAAAGAAATTCATGAACAACCTCGAACAGTGGCTGCCGCAGTTGATGCTCATTTAGTGGAAAACACGGTTCGTCTAAATCGCCTAGGATTTAATGACCCTGCGTATTTTGAAAATCGTGATAAAATAGATTTAAGTAAAGACTGGGATAACACTCAAAAAGTGCTTCAAGGTGTCGAGCGTGTGTTTCTAGTTGCATGTGGAACCAGCTTCTATGCGGGAAATATTGCGAAATATTTTATCGAAAAAATCGCTAAACTCCCGGTGGAAATTGATATCGCGAGTGAATTCCGTTACCGCGATCCCGTAATTCCTAAAAACACACTCGTGATGACTATATCGCAAAGTGGTGAGACCGCAGACACATTGGCAGCGATTCGTTTAGCCAAAGAAAAGGGTGCTTTAACTTTATCACTGTGTAACGTGAAGAACTCATCTATCGATCGTGTAGCGGATGGTCATCTTTACATGAATGCGGGGCCAGAGATCGGTGTGGCCAGCACTAAGGCATTTACAGCAACAATTGCCATATTAAATGTATTCTCGTTGGGTTTAGGTAAAATTAGAAAAACTCTAACGGAAAAAGAGGAGAATGAGTTCGTTGCTAGCTTGCGCGCTCTGCCAAGCAAAATGGAGGTTGTTTTATCTTATGATAAATACTTCCAAGTTGCAGCTAACACTCTGAAGGACTTCCGTGGATTCTTGTTCATGGGCCGTGGTACAAGCTACCCGATTGCAATGGAAGGGGCTCTTAAGCTCAAAGAACTAGCGTATTTGCACGCTGAAGGTTATGCTGCAGGAGAAATGAAGCATGGTCCTATCGCGCTTATTGACGAGCGTATGGCAGTTGTGATGGTAGCCCCTCGCGATCACTATTTTGAAAAGACGGTAAGTAATATTGAAGAGGTGAAAGCGCGCGGTGGTTATATTATTTCGTTAGGTTCTGGTGATGATCAGGCGTTAAAGCGTATCAGCAAGCAATATTTACCTATTCCAAATTCTGATTGGCTAACTAATCCGATTCTATTTGTTGTGCCACTGCAATTGATGGCCTACCACTTGTCGTCAGCATTGGGCTATGATGTGGATCAACCCCGCAATTTAGCAAAATCGGTGACGGTAGAGTAGATAACGTTAGCAAGGAGAGTCTGTTTCTAAGGACTCTCCAGAGGCCTGGCAAGGTTTTCAGGCGAAAACCTTATAGATCGATTTGCAATTTAAGCCGTCTTTTTTCTGCCAGGACTGTTTTCTTCCATATGTGTAATAAAAGTTTCCCACATCAGATCACTTTGAGCGATCTTGAATCCATAGTATCCTAGACCGTTTGTCCATTGTAGTTCGATAGTTAAGGTGCTTCTTATTTTTGGCCCCAGTGAAACGCAAATTTTTTGAAATTTATTAGGATTCAATTTATCTACACTAAATAACTTAATTCCATGTCTTGAAACATCAAAGACTTGAACCATTTGAAGCCCCTCTGGGTTTGTGTGCAGAAATTGGCCGGCTGATTTTACTTCGAAA
>DDTZ01000057.1 GCA_002344565.1 Bdellovibrionaceae bacterium UBA2351
CCACATTTACCAATCGCAATGGACATGAACAACGTCACTACTTATTGGATCGCAATGTTCATAGTTTGGGCGGCCCTACAATTCAACGGTATGAAAGGTAAACTAGGCCCAATGACATCAGTAAACGGAGTCATCGCCTGCGGCTTCGGCTTAACAGCCGTAATCTACTTAATGATGGAANNTCAGTTTACAAGGTGATTGGGGTGTTAAAATCCTAACGGGCGCATTGCTTGGTATCACAATGTGGTTCAACGTATGGTTTTTGATTTGGCCCGCGCAGAAAATCGTTATCGAGAATGCTAAAAATGTAGCTGAAGGTAAACCGGCAAATCCAGACGCGGCCGCAGCTGGCGCTCGCGCTTTACTTGGATCAAGAACAAACACAATGTTTTCTATCCCAATGTTATTCTTCATGGTGGCTGCGCCACATTTGCCAATCTCAATGGATATGAACAATGTAACAACATACTGGATCGCCATGTTCGTCGTTTGGGCAGCTCTACAGTTCAATGGCATGAAAGGTAAATTAGGTCCAATGACATCAGTGAATGGAGTCATAGCTTGCGGCTTCGGTCTAACGGCCGTAATCTACTTAATGATGGAAATCATTCTATAATTTAAGTCAGAAAAGCTGACATTTTGTTGCTCAGCGTTTCAAATGAAAAAGCCCGGCTATAAACCGGGCTTTTTCATTTATATTAGTATTCTCTTGAACGTTTATTTTCTGATCATGCGAGCAGCTTCGTAGTGAAGAATCTGGTGCTTACCTTTACGATCTGGGTGAAGTTCGTACTGGTAAGCGCAGTTTTTTGAACACGTGTCTTTTTTCCACTCGAGCTCTAAGCATGGCTCGCACAAAAGGGCTTCCGTGTCACAGCGTTTGCATTCGATTTTAATATGTGCCGGTTGACCACAATGAGGGCATAGTTTGTATTTGGTGCTTGGCTTTAAATCCGCGTCGACGGCAACACGATTATCGAAAACAAAGCACTCGCCCTCAAATTCTTGTCGTGGCTTTTCTTCCATGTACTTTAATATACCGCCATCAAGCTGAAATACATTTTTATAGCCTTTGTCTTGAAGCTCTAAAATTCCCTTTTCGCAGCGGATTCCACCAGTACAGAAGATAAGAATTTTTTTATCTTTGGGAATCTGCTGAGACTCAAAAAAAGCCGGAAATTCAGTGAACTTTTCGATATTAGGGTTAATCGCACCTTTAAATGTGCCAATTTTGTATTCGTACCAATTACGCGTATCAATCAGGGCAAAGTTTTTTTCATTTTTCAATACGCGATCCCACTCTTCGGCAGACAAGTGATGATTGATGCCAGGTTCGGGTGAACGTCCCGGAATTCCCGCTGTGACAATTTCTTCACGTACTTTCACGCTAAAACGTCGAAACGGCGGAACATCTGAGAAGGAATCCTTAAAGTTACTAATTGTAATACCATAGTGTTTTTGCAGTGATTCTTTAAAAGCCGCCAAATTTTCGGCAGACTCAGCGCTAACCGTTGAATTGAAACCCTCTGGTCCGATAACGATTAAGCCCAATGTCTTATGCTTTTCAGCAATGGCTTTGAGTTCGGTTTTAACCGTTTCAAGCTCAGATAGAGGGAAAAAATGATAGAAAGTTGAAATATAGTACGAATGTACTGACTGATTCATATGGCTCCTTAATAACCTTGGGCTCCAAACCCACATTTAAAGATAATGGGTAGTAAATAAATTACCTCGAACCAAATGACAATAAGAAATATTTAATGTACGGTTCTTTCATGCTTACAGATGCTACCACCCAGAAAGAAATACTAAGACGTCGTACTTTTGCGATTATTTCCCATCCCGATGCCGGTAAAACGACGTTGACGGAAAAACTGCTTTATCATGGGGGCGTAATTCATGAAACAGGGGAAGTTAAGGGTAAATCAGGCACGAAAGCAGTAACCTCGGACTGGATGGAGCTTGAACGTCAAAAAGGGATCTCGATAACTTCGTCAGTGATGACGTTCGATTATAGTTCTCTAAGAATCAACTTACTAGATACTCCTGGCCACAAAGATTTCTCGGAAGATACATACCGTGTATTAATGGCAGTGGATTCTGCTGCAATGTTGATCGACGTCGCTAAGGGTGTGGAAGAACGTACAAAGAAACTATATGAGGTTTGCCGCTATCGTCAGATTCCCATTTTCACATTTGTAAACAAGCTGGATCGAGAAGGTAAAGACCCGTTAACACTGATTGATGAAATTGAAAAAACGTTAGGGATGCAATGTTATCCCGTGACGTGGCCATTAGGTATCGGACAGCGTTTCAAAGGGATTTATAATCGCGTAAACAAGGAATTGATGTTTTACGATCAGCGCCGTGAAGGTGATGAAGTCACAAAATATCCTTTCCAGGGAATCGATGATCCACGTTTAGATGAGTTTCTTGATCGGGAAACGGCTCAACAAGTGCGTGATGAATTAGAGCTTATTGAGTCTGCGTTGCCTCCATTTGATGTTCAGGCATTTTTAAATGGCGAGATTTCTCCGGTTACGTTTGGTTCGGCAAAACAAAATTTCGGTGTTGATACATTTCTAGATTTCTTCTGCAGATATGCTCCAGGCGTGCAACCACGTAAAAAACGCGATGGTGAAGAAATGAATCCACTCGAAGATAATTTTTCGGGTTTTGTATTTAAAATTCAAGCTAACATGGATCGACGTCATCGTGATCGCGTCGCCTTTGTTCGTATTTGTTCGGGTAAATTTGAGCGCGGCATGAAGGTTCAGCACATGCGCCATAAAAAGGAACTTCGCTTAGCCTATTCGAATCAATTCGTAGCTGCCGATCGTGAAACGGTGGATGTAGCCTACGCCGGTGATATAGTGGGTGTAAATGATACGGGCAACTTTGCGATTGGTGATTGTATTGCCTCACGAGGAACCGTGATTTACGAAGACATTCCCAAATTTGCTCCCGAATTGTTCACCAAATTATCTGTAAGAGACGCTCTGAAAAGAACAAAAATGCAGGAAGCCCTTAAGCATTTAGCGGAAGAGGGTGCGATTCAACTATTTGTAGATCCGTTCGTAGGTATGCAAGATCCAATCATTGGCGCAGTCGGGGAACTTCAGTTCGAGGTACTCGCACATCGTTTAGCAGACGAATACAATTTGGAAGTAAAACAAAATCGTCTGCCATTTTCGGTAGCCCGTTGGCCGAAAGATAAAGCGACTGGACAAGCGGTTTCAGAATTAAAGGGTGGGTTGCAGATCTACCGCGATATGAATGAACAGCCGGTGATTTTGTTAGCTCAAGAGTGGGATTTGAAATGGGCCGAGCGCGAAAACCCAGACATTGAATTCCAAAGCTCAATCAGCCGCTCCCGCTAATTTAGAAAAACCCCGTTTTTTGGGATTGAAGGCCGTCATCTTTCCCTTGAAGCTTGGTTCTGGGGTTGGCCGGGGATCTTCCTTTTGGAAGGCCCTTTCTTTTTTAACACATAAAAAAAGCTCAGACAGTCCTCTCCGTGCGCTTCGCGCCGGCTGCGGAACTCGTTTTTTCATGTGTTAAAAAAGAAAGGGCCTTCCAAGAGTAAGACCGAGCTCGAATTGGCGCTTCAAGGGAAAGATGACGGCCTTCAATCCCAAAAAATTGCCCACGCCGCAGCCATTTTTTTAGGCGTTGTTCCTTAGTTTTCTGCTGTCTTTTTTTCGCTGGCGAGTCAAACAACAGTCTCTATAAATATAACTTTACAAGTTTAGGCTCTGGATTAGTCTACGATTTATGTCACAACTTGCACTTGAACTTATTGATTTGAAGAAAAGCTATGGAACATTAGACGCGGTTAAGGGTGTTACTTTATCTATCAAGCCTGGCGAAATATTTGGGCTTCTGGGGCCAAACGGTGCCGGGAAAACATCGATTATCTCTATTATTACTACGTTAGAAAAACCAACGGCTGGTAAAGTTAAAGTGTTTGGTTATGATGTAGAAAAAGATCCGATGCAGACGAAGCGTTTGCTTGGTGTTGTTGGGCAAGAGGTCGTAAATTCTGGATTCTTTGACGTGTTCGAAATTCTGGAATTCATGTCTGGGTACTATGGGATCTTAAAAAATAAAGAACGTATTGATTATATTATGAACAAACTGGGCTTGTATGAACATCGCCATAAGAAAGTTAAACAGCTGTCGGGGGGGATGAAACGTCGCCTGATGGTGGCCAAAGCATTAGTTCATAAACCTAAGCTTTTACTATTGGATGAGCCTACTGCGGGTGTTGATATTAATCTACGTGAAGATCTTTGGGCATATGTGCGTGAACTTCAGCAAGAAGGTATGTCGATTCTTTTAACGACTCACTATCTAATGGAAGCGGAAGAATTATGCCATCACGTGGGTATTATCGATCGTGGTCAGCTAAAGTTTGTGGGACCTACCAATCAAATCATCGAACAATTCTCGGCGAAAAAAATCATGATCAAGCTTCGTAAAGATAGGGATTCGATCTCGCACAAGAATTTTTTGAAAAAGAAAGACGGCTTCCTTGAGTTTCAAATTCCATCCCAAGATTCAATGGGAAATTTATTCCGCGAGTTATCTCTAACTTTGGAAGATGTAGAAGATATTAAAACGGAACAGGGCTCACTAGAAGAAGCCTTTAAACAGATTGTTTCTAAATAAGGTTAAAATATGGTTGCTCTGTGGACGCTATTTAAAAAAGAAGTAAAACGTTTTCTGAAAGTCATGATGCAAACAATTGTGACTCCATTTATGAGTAGTTTTCTATACCTCATCGTATTCGGAGTCAGTTTAGGTTCTAAAATGAACGATATGTATGGTGTTTCATATTTGGCGTTTTTGATTCCTGGTTTAATGATGATGGGTTTGATGAATAATGCGTTTCAAAATTCATCGTCTTCTATTGCTGTTATGAAATTTAGCGGTGATTTAGAAGACATTCGTGTAACCCCGCTATCGCATCACCATATTCTGATCGCAATGGGTTTAGGGTCGGTGATTCGTGGTTTAACTGTTGCGTTAGTAACGTACCTTGTGGGTGTTATATTCTACTATGTCCAGTTTGATAGCCTTTTGGGAATTTCACATCCTGTCGTGTTAACGTATTTCATCTTAACTGGTGGATTTGTTTTTGGGCTGCTTGGAATCTGTGTGGGGTTTTGGGCAAAAAGTATCGAAAACATGGCGGCCTTCACTAATTTTATTTTGCTGCCGCTCCTATATTTAGGCGGCGTGTTTGTTTCCATTGAAACTTTGCCAGCCTGGGCTAAAACGGTTTCTAGCTATAATCCCGTGCTTTATTTAATAAATGGCATGCGCTACGGGGTTTTGGGCGTATCTGATGTGGATTTAACACAATCCATAGTTGTCTCGGGCGCCGGCCTTGTGCTACTTTACGGCCTTGCGTTTGTGGCCCTAAAAAAAGCCAACTTCTCACGCTGGTAGGCGCGCGCCTAGGAAACGCTAACTCTTCGTTCTCGTCGGTCGGACTCCCTGCGACTTGGCTCTGCCAAGCCTCAGTCGCCTCTCTCCTGCGGCCTCGATTTAGCGCTTCCTAGACACGCTTAGTGTAAAAAGAAGATAGTGAAAAAGGGAAATTAGTAATGTTTCAAAACTTATCGGATAAAATTTTAGCCTCGCTTAAAAAAGTGCGTGGTGGACAGAAAATTTCGGAAGCTAATATCGAAGAGGTGATCAAAGAGATTCGTATGAGTCTTTTGGATGCGGATGTTAACTTTAAGGTAGTTAAGAAATTCATTGATGAAGTGAAGGCAAAGTCTCTTGGCCAAAAAGTTATCGAAAATGTAAATCCTGGTCAGATGTTCGTGAAGATCGTTCACGAAGAACTTGTTCGCACGTTAGGATCAGAAGCGATTGAATTAAACTTAACAGGTAAACCAACCGTATTATTTCTAGTGGGTTTACAAGGGGCGGGTAAAACGACCTCGGCTGCCAAGTTAGCTTTATATTTACGTTCCAAAAAAGAAAAGAAAGTCGGTTTGGTTCCCGCCGACGTATATCGTCCAGCGGCGATTGATCAATTGCAAACGTTAGGAAAGCAAAATAATTTCCCGACGTTCGCCTCAACCGTAAATCAAACTCCACAAGAAATTTTGACAGCGGCACGTAAGTGGGCCGATGAACAAAAATTAGATGTCGTTATTGTTGATACTGCGGGTCGCTTAACGATTGATGAACAGTTAATGACTGAACTAACGGATCTGAAAAATATCTGGGCGCCACAAGAAATCTTGTTGGTAGCAGATGCAATGCTCGGTCAGCAGTCCGTGCAAGTGGCCGAAGGCTTTCATCAAAGATTGTCTCTGACGGGTTTGATTCTAACTAAAATGGACGGGGATGCCCGCGGTGGGGCGGCTCTGAGCATTCGTGAAGTGACGGGAATTCCCATCAAGTTCATGGGGATTGGTGAAAAAGTGTCGGCACTTGAAGTGTTTCATCCCGATCGCTTAGCCGGTCGAATTTTAGATATGGGCGACGTTCTTTCCCTAGTTGAACGAGCTCAAGAAGTGATGGATGAAAAACTAGCCCAAAAATCGACCGAGAAAATGTTAAGAAATGAATTTTCTCTGGAAGACTTCTTGGCGCAGATTCAGCAAATGAAGAAGATGGGTGGACTTGAAGCCATCATGAAATTTTTACCGGGAATGGGCGAACTGTCGAAGCAGATCAAAAATATGTCCCCTCCGGATGACGAAGTGAAGAAAATCGAGTCTATTATCCATTCCATGACCCTTCAAGAGCGCCGAAACCACAAAATCTTGAACGGTTCCCGCCGTCAAAGAATTGCAAAAGGAAGCGGCACTCAGGTCTCAGATGTGAATAAATTGGTTAAACAGTTCGAAGAAGCACAGAAAATGATGAGCCAATTTATGAAAATGGGTATGGGCAAAGGCATGATGGGGAAAAAATTATTCTAATCCCATTAGATTAGACTTGATAAAGTCTATTTTTTTAAATACATAGAATAGGTCTCAAAAAGGATGGAGCTAAAATGGTTGTTATTAGACTAGCGCGCTTGGGTGCAAAACATGATCCTAAATACAGAATCACAGTTGCTGACCAAAGACGATTTGTAAAAGGTAAATTTATCGAAGTATTAGGAAGCTATATTCCTACTCCTCGTGGAAAAGATATCAAAGTTAAATTAGATCTTGATAAGTACAATGAATGGGTAAAAAAAGGTGCACAACCTTCTATGCGTGTTAAGCACGTTGTGAAATTAGCCCAGACTCAAAAATAGGACTTGTAAACTTCCAATCACTCAGTGAATAATTTATTTATCGGGTAAAAATAAAAAATTGCCCGATATGTTTTTTGAAATTGTGTGGAAGTTCAGATTGAGGATCAGAAGTACAAGCAAGATGTATGAAAGATCCATAGGAGAGTTACGATGGACAGCTTAAAGTCATTAGTAGAACACATGGCAAAGTCTCTTGTCGATAAACCTGATAACGTTGAAGTCGATGAAATTCCTGGTCCGCAAACTACATTGTTAGCTTTAAAAGTTGATAAAGAAGATTTAGGAAAGGTGATTGGTAAACAGGGGAAAACCGCTGCTGCCATGAGAACTATCATCCGCGCTGCGGGTACTAAGCTTAATAAGCGTTATCACCTCGATATCATCGAATAGTTTTAAAAAAGCTACAGCTATCGGATATTTATTTCTAAAGGCCTCATAGAGGCCTTTTTTTTTATTCAAATTTCAGGTAGTTAAGATCACATGTCAGCGACAGAATCAGTTAAAGTTGGAAAGATTATTGATGCCCACGCCCTAAAAGGCGAAGTTTATTTTCTATCATTTGCGAAAGATATCACGTGGCTCGAAGAGGGTGCGGAGTTAACTTTGGAATCCTACAAGGTTGGCGGTCAAAAAAACTTTACAATCTCGACCTTTCGTCCTTTCAAAGATGGAGCATTGATCAAATTTGAAGGTATCGATAATCGAAATCAGTCCGAGGAACTCAAAGGTGCTATCGTTTATGTGGCTGATGAAAGTTTTGAATCAGAGCCAGGTGAAACCATTTACCTGCGTGAAGTGTTAAATTTCGAAGTTGTTGATGAGTCCGGTAAATCGCTTGGAAAAGTGAAAGAGTTTAATTCTAATGGGATGCAAGATTTGCTAGTTATCAGTACGGGAACATTTATGTACGAAGTGCCTTTCGTAGATGATTTCATCGTGGAAATTCAATTTGAAAAATCGACCATCGTGATGAACTTTCCATTGGATTTAATGGATATCAATCGTGTTATTTAACTTCCTGACTATTTTTCCAGAACTCATTTCTGAAAGCTTGAATTTTGGAATCATCGGACAAGCGATCAAAAGTAAAACGATCTCGTGCTCAGTTACAAGTTTACGTGAGTTTGCGACTGATAAGCATCGCTCAGTAGATGACAAACCATTTGGCGGTAATGACGGCATGTTGATGAAGCCAGAGGTTCTTGGGCGTGCGCTTGAAGGTAAACGTCATACTAAGATTTTATTTCCATCTCCACAGGGAAAACTACTGACGCAGGCAAAAGCGAAAGAGCTTTCTTCTGCTGGTGAAATTACATTTTTATGTGGTCGTTATGCTGGAATCGATGAGCGTGTTTTGGTCTATTACAATGTCGAAGAAGTCTCTGTCGGTGATTATGTTGTTAGTGGTGGGGAATGGCCGTCGTTAATTATTATGGATGCGATTGCTCGGCATGTGCCTGGGGTTCTGGGAAATCAAGTGTCACTAGAGGTTGATTCTTTTTCTAATGGTATTTTGGAATCACCGGCCTACACGCGCCCTCAAATTTGGAATGATTTAAAGGTTCCAGAGATTGTCGTGGGCGGCGACCATGCTAAAATTAAAAACTTTAACGAATGGATGTCGTTATTGATCACCTTAAAAAAACGCCCTGAACTGTTGGCCCAATTAGATCCAAACAGTAATTTGGGTAAGAAATGGCAGAACAAGGCCAAACTTAAAGAATTTTACAAGCAGCTTACGATCGAGGATAAAAAGTCGTGTGCTTTAGATAATATGGAGAGTTTACTTAATGACGTCTGAGATACCTTATGTCCCAAAAGTTGCGATTGGGTTGGTTCACTATCCGATCATCGACCGTGAAAAAGATATCGTAGCCACAAACGTAACTAATTTTGATATTCACGACATTGCTCGTGCAGCAACGGTATACGGGGTTGAACGCTACTATATCGTTCATCCTATGCGTGAACAGCTGATGTTTGTTGAGCGCATTTTGGATCACTGGAGAGTCGGTCAAGGGTCAAAATTTAACCCATTTCGTAAGACGGCGCTCAATCCGGTAAGAACTGCCGAAGACTTGCAAAAAGCCATCGAAGACTGGAAAAAAAATACATCATGGGAGGGGGAAGATCCGATTGTGATCGCCACCCATGCTCGGCCCGTAAATGGGGCCAAACCGCTGACCTTTGCAGGGGCTCGAGAAATCATGTTTGATCAGAAAAAACCAGTATTTGTGATCTTTGGGACCGGCTTTGGATTGACCGACGATTTCATGAAAAATTGTCATTATGTGTTAGAGAGCATCCGAGGCGCCCCTCCGAAAGATTATCGACATCTTTCTGTTCGCTCGGCAGTGAGTATCTGTCTTGACCGTTTGCTTGGACCGTGGTAGCTGTCATAGTTCTGAAAAAAAAAGGAAATAGCACTATGGCAAAAGCAGCATCTAAAAAAGCGAAAAACACGTTAGGCGAAAAAACTGGTAAACAACTTATCCGTCGTTTAACGGCTAAACCGATCACTAAACAAATGGACACTTTCTCTTCTGGCGACACTGTTAACGTATACGTTAAGGTTAAAGAAGGCGAAAAAGAAAGAACTCAGGTTTACAAAGGCGTAGTGATCAAGATCCAAGGATCTGGTTCTGCTAAAGCATTCACAGTACGTAAAATCTCTTCTGGTGTTGGCGTTGAAAGAACATTCCCGTTCCGTAGCCCACTTGTTGAACGTGTAGAAAAATTATCAACTGGTAAAGTACGTCGTGCAAAACTTTACTACTTACGTGATCTAGATGGTAAATCGGCACGTATCGAATCTGAACTAGTAACTGCAGGTGCAGAAGCGGCTACTGGTGCTAAAGCCGAAGCTTAGTAAAATAGATGCGCTCCAAGCCAGCACACTGGCTTGGGCCGAATTGCCTTACGATTACATAATCGGGGTAGATGAAGTGGGTCGCGGTTGTTTGGCTGGACCCGTCGTCGCTGGTTGTGTGGTCTTCTCTAAAGAGACGTCGAATTGGACCTCTTTCAAAGATTCTAAAACTCTATCTGAAATTAAAAGAAATGAACTCAGTTTGCAGATCCAAAATAATCATGTTCATTCATTGGGTTCCTGCGATCAATCCGAGATTGATGAAATCAATATATTAAAAGCCTCATTGCTTGCGATGAAGCGGTCTATCGAAAAATTGAATCTTCCAGCCAGTGCTTCAAAGATAGTTTTGGTCGATGGGAATCAGTTTATTCCTGATTTGACTGGATTTGATCAGATGACTGTCGTCAAAGGTGATATGTGGATTTCGTTGATATCGGCGGCGTCCATCGTTGCAAAAGTTCATCGTGATACGTTGATGAAAGAATACGAATCAAAGTACCCTGGGTTCGGATTTGCGGACCACAAGGGTTATCCTACTCAAGGCCACAAAGATGCTATTGCTTCACTTGGTGTAACTACGATTCATCGTAGATCATTCAAGGGAGTTAAGGAGCATGTACTATGAGCACGTTAAAGGTTTAAATTCCGAACACAAAGTGATCCAACATTTGCAGCGACAGGGTTGGCGTCTACTGCACCATCGTTTTAAAACTAAAATTGCGGAAATTGATCTGATTTTTCAAAAAGGTCATGAATTTAAAATGGTCGAGGTGAAATCTATCGCGAGCTGGGATTTTGTTTCGTATCGGGTGTCTAGAAAACAAAAACAGCGTTTGATTCGTGTGTTTCATTACTTTCAACAACGTTTTTCTTTGGATATCACACTGGAATTAGCCCTAGTTCCCGCAGACGGGGATATTTTATTTATTGAAATTGAAAATGATTGTTGAGACACTATTCAAGATGAAGTTGAAATCGTTCCTAATTATTACTTTGTTTTTGTCTCAATCTGCGTTTTCGCAAGATCTAAAACAGTTTTTGAAATCGTGTGGCTATGGAACATTGGCCGGAGCGGGATTAGGCTTGGCCAGTTTGGTGTTCGAAAAAAAACCAAATGAAAGTTATGGAAATATTGCGCGGGGAGCTTCGCTGGGGCTGTATGGCGGTATTGCCTATGGTTTATTTACGATGAATCAAGTTTCAGCAAAGTCGTCTAATGATATCGTTGAGGTTGAAAGCAACAGGTTATTTGTGTATCCAACCGTTGATGGAAAAATCGAAACTCTATACGTTTTCCGTTTTTAATTTACAGTTTGATTTTCAATGCCTGCGTCTATGTGATGGGTGCACGCCAGTTACTTAGTTGATAATTTGATCTAAGGCTTCGATTGTAAGCGGCGGCTTTGAATTACCATCAAACGTAAACTCGAACGATAGTTTTAATTCTTGAGTACCTGATGTCACCTGGTATTGCGCTAATGTAATTAACCAGCAGTCACCTGGTGGTTTAAACTGACTTACATAGGCCCAAGATTTAATACGCTTGTTTTTTGAATTATTTAACCAGTTGCCATCGTAAACAAACTGACCAATTAGGTTGAAGTACTTAGTGATTAAACCTGTTCTGAATAAGTAGTCCTCTGTTCGTGTGTTTACATCGACGTCTTTGCCTGGAGTTACCGAGTACGTTCTGTTGAGTCCCAATTCATAGAAGTTTCCAAATTTGTTTGTAAAACGCGCGGATGAAGACACATTGGTGACTTTTTGGTAGGGATAGTAATTAAACAGTGACGAGGTTGTGAAAGAATCTAAATTCACATTTAAGTAGGCTGCTACGTTAGACCACGGTTGTTTGGTGGATGAATTTAGGTTTGATTGATAGACGTCATACGATTGCGATAAGCTAAGCGATGCTAATTGTTTGTAAACAGCTGAGTTTCCTACCCAAGATTTTTCAGTTAAACGTTGAAGGACAGAGAACGTAACTATTTCGCGATCTAAACTGCGATCAAGATAGTCGAACTGCAAGCCGAAAGGGCTGGCTAAATCACCGTCAGAAATTCCATCTTGGCTTGTGAATGGAATTTCTGTTTGGTTATCTTTATCAAAGCCCCAGAAAGGATGTTCTTTGCGGTCAACCCAAGGTGTTTTTGTGTAGGTAACTTGCGGGATTACTTCGTGGCGCAGTTTAGTTCCTTTAATGTCGTTAGATGACGAGTAGATCTGAGTCAGCTGTGTTCGGGCACTGACTTCTGTTTTTAAATAACGACGGTATAAACGAGAGTATTCATCACTTAACTGAAACTGATACTGTGTCTCGCGGTAGGAGACTTTAGGTAAAATATCGACGGTGTCTCCAAGGTTGATTGGATAACTTAATGTCGGTTTGAAGTCTAAACGTTGGCCAGTGCGGATTAAATCATTGTAAGGGTTAAATTGGCCGTCATTGATCAGCACGCAGTTGGGATCGCGGTCATAATCAGGAGAATCACAGGAGTTTGTTGGAAAGCGAATCATGTCCGTCGAATCACTCGCGGTGACTGGTGCTGTTGAGCACTTTCCAGTCGTTGGATCAATTTTACAGCGAGTCATGTCGTCGTAACTTTTTCCAGCACGAGCGAGATTTAAATAATTTAAGTCCCAGCTAAAAAGCAGAGGAGAGTTCGTGTACAAAGGCTCGGTCATTTGTGAAACGCGGATTTCGGGAACGCGATGCACACTTTCGTCGTTGCCAGACAGTGGATCGCTTTTCAGCATATTTAAATGATAAGCCGTATCTATATTTGTGTGAATATTTTCAAAGTTTTTAGTTAAACTCATCCTATTTTCAAATGAAGGTTCGTTGTGATTACGCGTTTCCCGCGAGAAGTCTTTCGGATATTGCAA
The DNA here is from genome assembly GCA_002344565.1 of Bdellovibrionaceae bacterium UBA2351. Lineage (GTDB taxonomy): Bacteria > Bdellovibrionota > Bdellovibrionia > Bdellovibrionales > Bdellovibrionaceae > UBA2316. The sequence goes on from DDTZ01000057.1 coordinate 13,029, forward strand.
GTCGCTGGCATTGTTGATTTGCATTCTGTGGATGTAGTCTTCAGGTAGTAGGGTGTAGTGATCGTATTTGATGAACCAGCGATTAATGCCGGTGCCGCGGTGATCTTCTCCGCGGAATCTATTGACGCGATCTTCATTTTGAAAAACTTTGTCGCGCAGCCATCCAGTGCTGAGCTCTCCGTAACTTTCCGCGTTCAGCATATATCTATAGTTAAGCATGTTCTTTATACCACGTAATTCGTAGTTCTTAAAAGTATACGTAACATCTTCATTTCTAGATTTTACCCAGAAGAGCGATTGGGATACGGTTAGCCCCCCCGCCTGAGACGACTCAAATTCAGGGGTTAATAAACCTGTTTGGCGATCGCTCTTAAGAGGAACAATTAAGTAGGGAATCCAGAAAACCGGAACCGATCCAAAACGTAAGAACGAGTTTTTAATATACGCATATCCACCAAGTTCGGCACGAATTTGCGAACCTTGAAAACTCCACGAGGCAGGGCAATTGGTACATGTGGTGTAGTCGGCTTTCACCACGTAGTAATCGTTCTCGCCGGTTTTATTAATCAATTCACCTTCGAAAATAACATTACCAGATTGAACGAAACCTTTAGAAATTACGCCGGTATTAGATTCATAATCAAACCAGATCTGATCGCCACCGATTGTAGATTTTGTTTGAGTCATTAAAACGCGGCCGCTCAGATATATACGCTTTGTTTTAAGGTAGACTTTCGCGCGATCGCACTTGATGTGATAATCTTTGTAAACGATTTGAACGCCGCCTTTTAGGTCGACGATTTCATTTTCATCGCGGTCTAGACTATCCGCCTGGATAACAAGACCTTGAATCTTAGCATTGATGATTTCTGCGTAGAGATTAGAGGCTAGTAATAATAAAAAAAAACCAGTAGTTGCCGCATGTTACGTAGGCAAATGACATCATTTTCCCTCGCCTTTGTCTAGATAAATCTTTTGTCCAAAAAATAGGAAAAAATGAAAACTCGGCTCCTGTGAATGCTATTTTGAGACGATAGGTTTCAAAAGCAAGGAGTGCTATGAAGACGGAAGCTGTAAAATTAAGCGATGGGTATCGTGTAACCTTCACAGGTAAGCTCGATTTAATGAAGACTAACTATTTGCGTAATGTACTTTTGCAAGAGTTTAAAAATCAGCGTGTAAATTTAGATTTAAAAAACTTAAGTTTTGTAGGTTCAAACGGAATTCTTCATTTTTTTACCACAATTAATGAAGTCGCTGCGTTAGGCAGCATCCATTTCCAAATTGACGGTTTGAGTGAAGACTTTAAAAAAATCGTTAAGTCCTACAACTACACAAACCTGGCGTTTGATTTCGTCAGCGTATTGCCGACAGTTGCGGAAAAAACAGAAGGTATGGGTGAGCTAATCGAAGACGAATGGTTAGAAACTAACCCAGGCTTTCAAAAAACTGAGCCGACAAACATCGGCTAGTTTTAGCCTTTTGAGTTCAATTGCTTGCTAAGCTCAAGATTAATGTTCTCTAAGCTTTCTAGGGCCGACTTTAACTTGTCGGTCTCTTTGTTTTTTTGGTTCCAGAGAAATTTCATCGATTCTAATTGTTGTTCTAAATCCAAATTCTTTTGCGATAGATCCTGATTCTCTTTGTTCAGCATGTTCAGGGTAATTTTTAAGTCTTTATTTTCGGCTTCGTGCTTGTAGCTGGCTTTTTTTAGCTCAATTTCGTTAGTCTTGAACGACTCGAGCATGTTAGCAATTTCTGCTTGTTTGTTTTCGACAAGGCGCTCGAGTTCGATTTTTTGATTTTCAGAATCAAGGAACCGGCTATAGTAGTCTTTGTTTTCGTTCGCAATTTTCGTTTGTAGATCAAGCTCTGATTGGATGTCTTTGATCTCAGTTTTTAACTGCTGGATTTCGCTTTCGAACGACTCTGTTACTTTAGAGATTTTCAGATTATCAGAATCGATTTGTGCCTGATAGTTTTTAATCAACTCGTTCATTTGAGCTCTAAGCTCTCTAAGCGCTATTTCTTTTTGAGAAAGCTGGTCGACTACGCGTTTGTGCTGGATTTCAAGTGACTTCGAATAATCTTTTAACTGCGCGAAGTAGGGCTTAACTTGAGTTTTGATTTTTTCTTGATAGCGCTGGAGACGGCTGATTTCAATGAATTGTGCTTGATTTTTCTCTGTCAGCATTCCGTTTTTAACATCTAGAACTTCGTTGATTTCGGTTAGCTCTTGGATAGTTGCCTTAGAAGCTTTGTCTTTTTCTCTTAGAACAAAAATTTGATCGCCAAGAACTGACTTTTCATGAGAGTGTTCTTCAATTTTTTTCTTTAAATCTTGAATTTCATTTTCATAAATGGAAAGGCGGCGAAGAGTGACTTTAAGTTTTTCATTGTTCTGATCTTGAATGGAAAGAAGGGTTTCAAGAGACATCGAATTATTGTTTTTCTGAACACGATTCGGTGTCAGTGTCGCCGAAAGAGTTCCGACCTCATTGTTTTTTTTGTCAGTGTGGATCGCTTGCGAATGAAAAAGATTAGTTGTGTCCATAACTTATTGTATCAAATCAATACGCTTTCACAATCCAAGGTCCTAAAACTAGACCAACGTCACATCTCAGGATGTCAGTCGTGATAACTGGACTAAAGAGGTCGGTCTGCTGGACCGAAGAATAAGTATGAGTCAATTTAAGCTCGCCTTTTCGCCAGAGAACGAAACAAAACGCATTTTTGAAATGGGCATTGATCCGAGTGATTTCGGCAAACCAGATCAGTTGCGCTACAAGATTTTAGTCATGGTAATGGAAGAGCATTATGAGGAAGCTATCGAGGCACTGCGCGTATTCTTTCAAACCGAAAGTGTTTTCCCGACGTTTAATCAGCGAGTAGAGCGCTATATTAACCATTGCATCGATTTAATATACGCGATCAAAGCTAAACGTAATTTTCCGGGTATTAGTCAGTTAACTCGTGCTAAGCAACAGGAGCTGCGTGACCGATTTAAGGATCACTTTAACGAGTTGATTTTTATGCTTAGAAAAATAGAAAAGGTTGAGCGGGATTTAGAGTTAGAGGATGCTCGGAGTACAATATATGTAGTTCGTGCTTTGTGGGTTGCGGCCTTAACGCTCTTAGTGACTTGGTTTGCTATTGAAATTTACCGCGGTTTAGCAGTTACGAGCTTTGTTGTTCTCGAGGAGACATTTACCAAGTGGGTAGATGCCGCCCTCGACTTTATGAAAATCTAAACTATTTGATAGTTGAGTAGAGCGCCTTTAAAACCATAAAGTTTTGGCCGCCATCTAATTTTTTACCATTTACAAATATGGTTGGTGTGCCAGTAATTTTAGCGTCTTCGCCTTCTTTGGCTGCCGTTTTTACCCAGTTCATAGCCTCTTCAGTGCCCATACATTCTTTCATTTGGGCGCACCGAGATTCATCTAGGCTGCAAATCTTTTTATCCACTTCATCATTGTTGGAAACACCATGAAAGAATTCTTGGTTTTCAAAAATATAGTCGTGGTATTTGAAACCTTCTTTGTATAATTTCTCGGCGCAATAAGAAGCAAATGAAAGGCGACAGCGAACACCGTCTCCACCGCCTTGTAGCCCAGGACTAGTGTTGCACGTGCCATCAAGTGGATACGGCTTGAAAACAATTTTAGCATTTGTGTAGGTGTTAACGAATGTCTTAAGAGGACCGTTGGCGTGTTTGCAATGTGGGCAAAGGTAGTCTGCAAATTCAACGATTACAAATTTAGAATCTTCAGGGCCTTTCGTTAGTCCGCGGCCTAAATCGAAGTTGACCGGCTCTTTTGTTTTCCATGCTTGAATGCTGTCCGAGATGTACAGCTCAAGACGGTCACTAGCGAAGCGTTTATTTATATTCCAATTAACGAAAAGCCCCAACAGTGGAATCGCTGCTAAAATCCACAAAGTACCCTTGTTTTCTGTGAACAAGTAGGGGATTACAGAACCAAGGCTTTGGCCTTTCTCTTTTGTAAGGTGAAGACAAACGAAGGTAATCAAAGAAAGGGCGTAGGCGCCCATACAGAATGGACAGTAGGAATTTAGGAACAGCAATGAAATCACGCCCATGACAACCGAGACACCCAAAGTGAAGGCAGAGAGTAGGTAGCCGAAATAGAATGCGCGACGGCTTTCTGTTGAGGTAAGGAAAAAGTTAATCAACAAGATCAGTAGTCCAGCGTTTGTAAAAGCGCCTAGCATCGCTATGGGAACGCCAAATAAATCAGCAAATTGGCTCGTAGAGGCCACGTCGCAATTAAATTTTTCGTTTATGTTACAAGCGTTGGACGAGTCGATACCAAACTTCAGGCTATAGTACTTGAAAGATAGGTAGATGTGTAATCCGATGGCTGTTAAAGTTGATAAAAACGCGACGTAAATTAATTTTTTGCTTTTTGTTTCCATTTCTTAATGAGACCATAAAACAGTGCTGAGGTGAAATTATTTTTAGTACTCATTTTCTTGGAGAAGTATAGTGACAGGGAGCGGCGATAGGGTTCAGATAAAAAGGGACCTTTATCAATATGTTCTGAATCAAGTGAACCTGCGCTCGGGAAGTCCACGGTCGGAAATCAATAAGTACAAAAAGACCTACGACTCTTTAAATCATCGTTCGTGGAAAATCTCTCACCGAGACGAGTTATTTAAGGCCATTCGCAAAAGTAAACTGATTTTTATGGGGGATTTTCATTCTCTGCATCAGTCGCAGCGGTCGCATATGCGCATCCTTAAAAATATTCAGTTAAAAACCTTTCGGATTGCGGTCGAGTGCATAGCTTTTCAGCATCAAAAGTATGTGGATCAGTATTTGGCTGATCAAATCGCTGAGGACGAGTTTTTAAAAAAAGTTGCTTGGAAGAAAACGTGGGGGTTTCCTTGGGAAAACTACCAGGAAATTTTTCGCTGGGCGAAACAAAACAAGGTCCCGGTTATAGCTTTAAACCATGTGAAACATCGAACATTAAAGGATTCGATGAAAAAACGTGATGTGGTGGCTAATCAGATACTGAAGAGCGAGCTTCAGAAATCGCCAAGCCCCATTTTTGTAATATACGGGGAGTCTCATTTAGCATCGCCAACTCTTATGAAAGGTTTGGACAAAGAGGGCGTTAAGTATCTTAAGATTTTTCAAAATATCGATGAAATCTATTTTGAATTGATGGATCTAAATAAAGAAGATGATGTCGATGTAGTTAAGTTTAACAAAAAAGAATACAGTATAATGAACGTTCCCCCATGGGTGAAGTGGCAATCGCACTTGATGTATTTGGAAAACAAATACGATCATGAAATCGAGAACGAATCTCTCGATTTTACTGACTACATCGATCAATATATAAAACTTATCGCTCAAGAGCTAAGAATCAGTATTAGCTCGACTCATTTAAGTGTGTATTCGTCGTTTGATTTTTCGTTTCTAAAGAAACTGCAGCAAAACACAACGCGAGACGAGTTCAACTTCTATAAACTTCTCATTGAAGAAGAACGAACATTCTATATTCCGCGATTAGGCTTGGGGTACTTGGGGCGCTCGACTATAAATCAAGCGTCGTCGCTGGCGATGCAGTATGTATATTTTCAATTAAATAAGATAAAAGACATTAAGTTTTCTCTACCGGATCATTTTTTAAGTTTAATTTGGCTTGAGGCTGTTAGTTATTTCGGGACTAAACTTATAAATCCAAAACGTAAAACAGAAACGATAACTGATATTAAAAAGCGTATTCTTGATTCAGATACTAAGGAAATTAAAAAGGAACCGTTAAAACTAGCGTTATTCCAGAAAACAAAAGAAATCATGATTTTGTCAGGTCGTCCTGTTTTGAAAAATAGAATGGAAGTTAAACGAAACTCAAGTTACATTCGATGTGCTAATTTGCTTGGATCCTTATTGGGCGAAAAAATATACAAAGGTTACAAAAGTAAGTTTTTAACTCTAGATTTCGTTTTGTCGTTAGTTAAGAAAAAAATAGGAACCCAATCATTTGATTTGTTTTATTATGAAATGCTCGAGGTTATCGAAAATTTGCCGGAAACATTCCAAAGCAAAATAGATCGTTTATAGGTTGTATAGAAAATTACTATATTTAACTGCACGGGCTAAAAAGTCTAGGATGTTCTAATCCTATGGACGCCTTTCCAAAAACTTTTTAACCTATGTCCGAGGGGATGCACGGATATGAAAGTTCTTATTGTTGAAGATGAAATTGATGTCGCTGATCTTCTACAGATTTTTATTTCACTGGAGTTTCCAGAGGCCGAGATCACCATAGCTACAGATGGGCAGATGGCTTTGGAAAAATTGAGTGTTCTGCGTTCTGTTGATTTTATTTTCTCTGATTTTAATATGCCAAAAAAAAATGGCGGGGACCTGTACCTAGAAGTGCGCAAGCAGTTTCCCAAATTACCATTTATTTTAGTAACCTCCGAAGATCCTAAAAAACATAAGCAGTTTCTTGGGGCTAATGATTTCTATCATATTGACAAGCCATTCTCTGATAAAGATATCAACAATCGAATTGTGCAAATTCAGGCGGGTGTTAAGCCGGCGGTAAACAAATCGCGCGATTTTGTGCCTATAGATGTGCGGACCCTGCAGCGGTTATTTAAAATCAATACGGCTGTATATTTAAAAATTTCTGCCGAAAAATTTGTAAAGGTACTGCACGCGGGAACTGAGTTTAATCAGAACGAGGTGCAGCGTTTTTCAGATAAAGCGATTGATGAGTTGTATATCGAAAAAATCGAATTTGAGAACTTTATCAAAGATTATCGAAAGAATGTGTTTGCGCGTTTAGCTTGGGAGAAGGTCAAAACGGAAGAAAAATTTGATATTTTAGCCGATGATGTGGCGTTAATTGGAAAAGCATCTCGGATTTTTGGATGGTCTCCGGCAGTGGTTGAGTTAGCCCAAGAAAATATTTCGAATGTAATTAATTTAGTAAAGTCAGAGCCAAATTTTTCAAAATTGGCCGATATGCTTAAAAATGACAAAAATAAAAAACTAGCGTCGCACACAATATTGCTTACGTTCATGTTAACCGAACTTGCGACACGAATGAATTGGGCGTCTCAAGGTACAATTGAGAAACTTACTTTCGCCGCGATTTTGCATGATATTGAGTTGGATGATGATTTGTTTGCGGAAAAACAGACGCTGATGATGCATGATGAAATTTTAGCGCTGAAAGAGACGGATCCTAATAGTAAATTATTATTGCACCCTCTGGATGCGTCTCAGTTAACTTTGAACTGGCCAATGTGTCCAAGCGATGTGGACGTGATTATCCGTCAACATCATGAGCGTCCCGATGGGCGAGGTTTTCCTTTGGGGCTAGCCCCGTTTAAAATTTCCCCACTGAGTGCAGCGTTTATCATGTGTGAAGATATAATTTATAAGTGTATGATCGATAGCGATGCTGACTTAAAAAACTATTTTGTAAATCTGAAAGAATATTACTCAAGGGAGCCTTTTAAAAGTATCTATCCGAAGCTATTAGATATATTCCTGTAATTCAAAAATAGTGTCGTTTTTTTAGACAATTTCAGGACCCGACCCATTTTGATTTTTTTACTTCACTTTTCTTTAGTCTAGCCGATCTAGTCTATATGCGAGTTTCAATTAGTATTTTAAGTCAAGTGTGTTTGTTGATTCTGCTTGGTCTGACTATCGTCTATTTCAAGTCTGAAATTTACTTCGATCGGCAGCAGCTCCTAGCCGATATGCCGAAAGATAACTCTGAATTACTGGAAGAAAAGGAATTTGAATTACGCGTGGTGAAATCCCAGCTGGAAGGTGTGAAATCAGAGACCTTGGCAGTGTTAGAAAAAGAAAGCACGTTGCCTGCAAATAGTTTAGCGCTACAAAATTTAAGATCACAACTTCGTAGTCCAGCTTCGATTCCGCAGCTTGATATGAGTCTTTTGGAGGCTGAAAAAATCAAGAAAGCATTTCGTAGTAAAAACTATTTTGAAGTTACCGAGATGGCTGAAGAATTTTTGGATAAAAACTCTCAGAGTGTAATGGTTCCCGAAGTTTCATTTTTTGCAAGTGAATCGTATTTTCTAAATAAGCAGTATGATAAAGCTATTTCTTCGATTGAAAAAATGACCAATCAGTTTCCTGATCACATCATGACGGGTTATGCTTTACTGCGCTTAGGTCAAATCAGTGAAAAAGCGGATCAGGTCGAAGAGGCCGTTTCCATTTACAAAATTATTAAATCTCAATTTAAAGACAAAGGCTTGGTCGACGAGGCTTCCTTAAGAATCGCTCGTATCGAAGAATAAGTAGAGAGTATGATGAATGCGCGGCTAGGGATTATCACATTATTACTGAGTCAGATACTGCTGGCATATGTCGAGTTTCCAAAGGACTGCCTCACGGCAGCTGATTCGGTTTGTCACTTCGGTACTGTGAAAAAAAATTCCACCTATGAACAAGATGGGTTACGTGTCTATCTTGGTAAAGAGACCCTTCTGAAGAAAGAAAACGGGGTTATCGAGTGGGTATACGGACCGGTTTTGTTTGAAGTGGAATCGAAAAGCATAGTTTCATTTAAGAAAAGTACTATCACCTTGCAAAAGGGAGCGTACCTATTTTTTGGGTCTGAATCCTCGCTTAAGGTAGATGTGTTAGATGGTAATTTTAAACTAGGAAAATTTCAAGTTACGGAAGGTTTTCAAGCAACCTTTGTGGGTTCGGAAGGTAAAATTTCACTCGAACCATTGCAGGCTATCGATTTAAAAGAACACCTTGTTCGCTATGTAAATGTGAAAAATTTAAATAAGTTGCAGGCGAAAGAGTATATAGAGGAATTTGGTCCTAAACACAAAAACTATGTTGCCTGGGTAGAAGAGTTAAATAAAAATTTAATTAAGCGCTCTATTGCTCATGACCAGCGTGTTTTGGAGTTGGAGCGAGATGCTAAGGAGCGCGCCCGAGTCGCACAAGAAAAGCGAAAAATGGATTTCTTCAATAAGGTTTTCGAGAGGTAGCTCGCTAAACGTCGATCCTTATGATACAGACCAAAGCCTTATTTTCTTAAAATACCAAGAATTGGATCATAAAAACTGAGGGACTCCTTTAAAATGGAAGGTATATCCAGGAGGGATATAATGGCCATTTCACGATCCGATCGAGCGAATGAAACCAGTAGACTTTCAGACCTCAAGGACGAATATGATTCGCGCGAGACTGCAAATCTAAAAAAGAAAAATGCAGAGATTAAACGCAATCAAAAGAAACATCAGGAAGAGTTGCAAGAGACTCGTTCGAGTTATGAAAATAAAATCAATGACATGCAGTCTAAGTTTTATGAACGGTTAACTGATCGTGACCGTAACCATCAGAAGCAAATTGAAGACGT
>DDTZ01000058.1 GCA_002344565.1 Bdellovibrionaceae bacterium UBA2351
TGAATCACCGGTGTTTCAAGAGCTGAAAGCCAGCGGTAAAGCGTCGACCTCACCATTAAGAGATTCGTTTTTGAATCCTGAAAACCGCAAGTTAGTAATTTTATCGCTACTCGGCGCAACGATGGGACAAGGAGTCGTTTGGTACACGGGACAGTTTTATGCCCTTTACTATATGCAGACCGTTTTGAAAGTAAACTTTGTGACCGCAAACTACATCACTGCCGGCGCATTGCTTTTAGGAACCCCATTTTTTATTTTATTTGGTGCATTATCTGATAAGATTGGCCGAAAAAAAATCATGATGGCTGGATGTTTGTTAGCGGCTATTTTATATATCCCTTTATACAAAGGCATGGCCTACGCCGCTGGATACAACGCAGAAAATCCCGCGACGCCGTTGCACGAGCCCAATATATTACTTCTCGTTTTATATATATTCATCCAAGTAATTTTTGTGACCATGGTGTATGGGCCGATCGCCGCATTTCTGGTCGAATTATTCCCTACTAAAATTCGCTACACGTCAATGTCTTTACCCTATCACATTGGTAATGGCGTATTTGGTGGCCTAGTTCCACTGATTGGGACTTATCTCGTAGATAAAACAGGCGACATGTATGCTGGACTTTACTATCCGATCACGCTAGCAGTAATAACTTTTATAATCGGAAGTATTTTTATAAAAGAAAACCATCAAACTATTAGTATGACTCAGTAACCGACTTGATCATGTGATCACTATCGAAACTGAATCGCTTTTCAAAAGGCGACTGGCGAATCGGACAGTCGCTGATATCACAAGCCGCACAATATTTGCGACCGCATGGATCCAAATGAAATGCAAATTCTCCGTCATATGGGTAGTCACTAACTACTTTCTTTTCAAAATCATGAGTAACTTTGTGAGCTTTAGACACATCCCAAAATTCAGGCACTATTAAATGTGCGTCGATGTGATGAAAGGTACCTGCACGAATTGACCTTAAATTGTGGATATTAATAATTCCCGGTTTTACATTTTTTTGAATAGCCGTAGCTAATTCTTTGAGCGATTCTTGATCCATTTCATCCGTTAAACCGGAAACGGATCGTCGAACAATTTTACACGCTTCCCAAAGTAAATGAAAGGCAACGAAAGCCGACACAATAGAATCAATCCACATTAGTTGAGTCAGTTTCACTAGTAGTAAACCAATTAAAACGCCAGCCGTGGTATAGACGTCACTCATCAAGTGAACAGCGCTTGCAATCAACGTCACAGATTTTCGTTTTTCACCGACTCGTCGTAAAGCTAGTGACATAAATAAATTCACAAGTGAGGCGATGAAAATCAAAATCATTCCCAGTTCAATTTCTACAACAGGCTGATTTGTCTTAAATGCCTGAACACTTTCGATTAATATTGAAACACCGGCAAAAAAGACTAAGCCACCTTCAAATGCAGCCGAAAAAAATTCAAGTTTTCCATGACCATAAGGATGATTTTCATCGGCCGGCATTGCAACAAAATGCAAAACACCTAATGCCGTGAACGCCGTCAAAACATTGATAAGCGTTTCAACAGCATCCCCAAAAATAGCTGTAGAACCAGAGACAAAATAACCCGCCGCTTTCAACGCCAAAACGACAAAGCTTACAGCAATATTAATTTGTGCAATTCTTATTTTTTCTTGAGTTGCTGTGTCTTGTGGATCCATAACTCACGACTATCTCATTTTCATTTAGTTTTCAATTAGTTTTAAAACGGGCTAACGTTAATATCCTTAGTTCTTAGATGCATATTAAACAGTTTCTCGACATCTTTAATCATTTCAACCGGAATCTCTTGAAATGTCTCGCGTTTTTCACAGTATCGCTTTTTAAAAACGTCCTCATAGTCAATTTGAACTTCCCACGGCCCTTTACAAAATTTCTTAAATGCTATTTGTCTTTGCTCAATGGACGTATTTTTATTTCCCGCTATTAACAAACAGCTTATTTTTCCGTTCCGACCACACTCTGTATTCCAAACCTCAAACGCATCTTTATAGCGCTTTTGCTTTTCAAAATAAACACCCACTGTACTACATGTTGATAAACCTAAAAAACTGTCTTCAGACTTCAAACAATCTGATTTCATGACGTCTAAAAAAAAATCTAATTTTGGATGATCGGGGAATAATCTGACAAATTGTGAACAGGTACGCTGATCGGCCTTACAGGCATTCTCTGAAACCTTATAAGCTTCTTCTTTATTCCCATGCTCATATTGTAAAACTGGATACGATCCAAACTTATTTACCTCGAAATATTTTTTAGCGTACACAATAGCGCTCGAATAATCTTTCTTGGCCTTATAGAACAAGGCTAACGGCTCACATAACTCAGCTTTGGCATCACAGGCAGATTTCATCGTACTAAAGATTATCTCTTGAAACTCCTCTGGATATTCATTGCCATAGCGATATAAATTAAAACAACCAAATGATTCTTTTAGCTCACACGATTTTTTAATCGCCTCAAACGCATCTAGATATTTTTTTTCTGAGACATACAATTCAAATAATGGAACACAGGCGTAGGCCTGACTTTTATCGATACAAAGAAATCGATTATCTTCAATCTTATCATATTCGACATCGTAATAGCTTTGAGCAAATAGAAGTATTGGAAAGAGAAAAGCTAAAAAAAGTGCCTTTACCTGAAAAAACACTACCCTGCTCGCTGCTTGCGCTTCTTAGAAGCGGAAACCGCGGGAACTGTAGTTTTTTTCTTCTTTTTTGTACCGTCTGTTGTGGCAACGGCCTCAGGTGCCGATTCTTTGGCCTTAGCATTTTGACGTTCGAGCGCTTCTTCCGAACTTTTGTTTTTGTAGAAACACACTTTATTTCGTCCGTTTTCCTTTGCTTCGTATAGTGCATGATCGGCGCGGCGTACAAGTTCTTTTGGCGAAATATTCTCGTAGGGATCCGTCACCGCAAAACCAACAGAAATAGTTAATTGAATTTCGTCGTCACCGCTGCGGAACGTAGTACCTTCTACTGATTTACGTAAACGTTCACAGTAGAATAACGCACCATCAAAATTAACCTCAGTTAATACGATCAAAAACTCATCACCACCGTAACGAGCGGGAATATCGATATTACGCGTATTCGCACGAACAATCTTACCCATTTCCGAAATAACGAAACTTCCAAAAAGATGATCGTGTCCGTCATTAACACCCTTGAAGTGATCCATATCAAACATGATCACACACACTTGACGCCCGAACCGTCGAGCCCTTTGCAATTCGAAATCAAGTTTCTGATACAACGACCGCATATTAAGAAGACCTGTTAAGTCATCGGTATCTGCCAACTCTTTTAACTTTTCATTGGCATACATAAGCTGCTCTTGGAGGTCACGGATACGCAAATGCGTGCGCACACGAGCTAATAATTCAAGCGGAACGAACGGTTTTACTATGTAGTCATCAGCCCCACTATCTAAACCAAGAATGATAGATTCTGTTGATGACTCGTCACTCAATAGAAGCAACGAAGCAAATGGACGAATTTCCCTGATTTTTGCGATAGCGCGGATGCGTTGATCTCTATCTTTGAAGTCCACCACAATAATGGCAGGCATCCATGAATCAATAACACGAATTCCCTCTTCAAGTGAGTCAACGCCTACGGCATTGTAGCCTTCCCACTTCAAAGGTTCCAAGATGACATCTATCCCTTGCGGATCGTCATCGATCACCAATATTTTTCTAGATTTTGCAGGCCGTTCAATATCTTGGGACATCTTTTAAGTTTACGGCAGAATTTACCGGAAACAATAGATCCAGGTCGGCCTAGGTCTGCTTAATCTGTGCCTCCGTCCGGTATTTTCTGATTGAAGATTTCTTGATAAAAAACTAGTATTCCCCCATGAACAATTCTCACGAAATCGAAAAAAAATGGCAGGCCCAGTGGGCCAAAGAAAACGCATTCAAAGCTGACCCAAAGTCTACTAAACCAAAGTACTATGCTTTGGACATGTTTCCGTACCCATCCGGAACTGGTCTACATGTCGGTCACGCCGCTTCTTACATGCCGACAGAAATTATTTCGCGCTACAAACGTGCCAAGGGATTCAATGTCCTTCACCCTATGGGTTACGATGCCTTTGGTTTACCTGCGGAACAATTTGCTATTCAAACCGGAATTCATCCTGCGATCACAACGGACAAGGCCATCAACAACTTTCGCCGACAACTTCAGTGTGTAGGTTTAAGTTTCGATTGGAGCCGCGAGATTTCAACGTGTGATCCTAAGTACTACAAATGGACGCAGTTCATTTTCACTAAATTATTTGAACGTGGCTTAGCTTACCAAAAAGAAGTTCCCGTTAACTGGTGCCCGGCTTTGAAAACCGTTCTTGCGAACGAAGAAGTTGTTGATGGTAAGAGCGAGCGTGGCGGTCACCCCGTCATCCGTATGCCAATGAAACAATGGATGCTAAAAATTACAGACTACGCCGAACGCTTAGCGAGTGATCTAGACACTATCGATTGGCCGGAACGTACTAAGGAAGGTCAAAAAAACTGGATTGGCAAATCGGAAGGTGCCAAAGTTGATTTTGAACTTCAAGGCTCGAAAGAAAAAATCACGGTATTCACTACGCGCCCAGACACGTTGTTTGGCGTGACGTTCATGGTGCTGGCCCCTGAAAATCCAATCGTTCTAAAAATTTCGACAGCTGCAGAGGTTTCGAAAGTTCAAGAGTACATCAAAAAGACCCTGGCTAAATCTGAAGTCGACAGAAAAGCGAACACAGAAAAAACGGGTCAATTTACGGGTGCATATGCCACTCATCCACTGACTCAAAAACCAGTTCCTATCTGGATCAGCGATTACGTTCTGAACGACTACGGCACAGGCGCAATTATGGCCGTACCTGCACACGATCAACGTGACTTTGAATTTGCTCAGGCATTCAAACTGGATATCGTTCCTGTGCTACAAGGGCCTAATAACGAACCCTTGCCTTTCGAAGGTGATGGTAAATTGATTAACAGTGATTTCCTAAATGGCCTGGATAAAAAAACAGCGATTCAGAAAATGAATCAGCATTTAGAAGCCACAAAAAAAGGCCAAAAAGAAATTCAATATAAATTGCGTGACTGGCTATTTTCACGCCAACGCTACTGGGGCGAACCATTCCCAATGGTACGCTTTCCCGAAAAAGGTTTATCCGCACTTCCTGTAAACGAATTACCTGTTTTACTTCCCGAGGTTGCCGATTACGAGCCAACTGAAAAGGGTGAACCACCTTTGGCCCGTATACCAAGCTTTGTGAATTATAAATCTCCACAGGGACAAGCCGGTACTCGCGAAACCGACACCATGCCTGGCTCTGCGGGATCATCGTGGTATTTCTTACGCTTCACAGATCCTCATAACGATGCGGAACCATTTTCTCAAGAGGCGCAAAAATATTGGATGCCAGTGGATCTATATGTGGGCGGACCGGAACACACGGTTGGTCACTTACTATACGCTCGTTTCTGGCAAAAAGTTCTTTTCGATGCGGGTTTAGTTTCTCACCCAGAGCCTTTTAAGAAACTAGCTCACCAAGGAATGATCTTGGGTAAAGACGGCGAAAAAATGTCTAAATCCCGAGGTAACGTAGAGCCGCTTGAAGAAGTAATTGAAAAATTTGGAGCCGATACCGTGAGAACGTTCATCTGCTTCTTGGGCCCAATGGACAAAGATAAAGCCTGGTCTCCGACGGGAGTGGAAGGCGTGAAACGTTTCCTAGAGCGCGTTTCAAGACTCGTGTTTGATGACAATGGCAACGTCGTGGCTAAAGACACGCCGATGTCCGACGACTTAAAGAAATCTTTGCACAAAACGATTAAAAAAGTAACAAACGACATTGAAACAATGGGCTTTAATACGGCCGTCAGCCAAATGATGATTTTGGTGAACGAGATCTACAAACAAGAAACTCGCCCAAAAGAATTGATGCTGACCCTGTCGCAGCTTTTGATGCCATTTGCACCCCATTTAGCCGAAGAAATTTGGCACCGCCTGGGTGGACACGGTTTTGTATCCCTTGCACCTTGGCCGAATTACGACGAAGCCCTTTGCAAGGATGACAAAATTACATTAGGGGTACAAGTAAACGGCAAGATGCGCGGAACAATCGAGGTAGGCCCCGAAGAGGCTCAGGATTCAGCTGTAGCGCTTGCGATGCAGGTTGCGACCGTAGTGAATGCGCTCGGTGGAAAATCACCTGACAAAATTATTTACAAAGCGGGCAAAATTTTAAACATGATCGTGAAATAGTCTTGCGGGGACGGGGTTTTTAAAATACAAACAATTTCGTTTAACAATTTAACGAAAAGCAGCCGCGCCGGCTGCTGCAACAAGGGACGCGATGGAAAATAAATCCACTCATGAATCGACGTTAGTATCTGAAAACTCTCTTCCCGTTCAAAGCAAATCAAATCCACTAAAAACTCAGCC
>DDTZ01000050.1:0-1176 GCA_002344565.1 Bdellovibrionaceae bacterium UBA2351
ACAAAACATCATTCAGCAACGAACTGTCTTACATGTTCTATAACCGTGATGATAGTTTTCCTGGCACAGGTTCAAAAAATATGATCGGCGATTGGGGCTATCCACACTTTAAAAATCGCGCCAGTTTATCAATGCGGGATGACATCAATATGTTTGAAATCGTTCTAAGAAGCATCCCTGGTCAAAGCGTAGCCGACACAGAAGCCAATAGAAAAATTTCTGATCTGAACGAATTTGATTTCAATTACTCACACAAATTCGGACCAAAGGTGTCTCTGGGTTTAGGAATTAAAAACCTATTCGACTCAGCTCCCCCGGCAGACAAAGGTGGCGGTATTGGCGGCGCCGACGTAGTCAACGAATCACTTTATGATATCAACGGCCGCAGATTTTTTGCAGCGTTTAGTTACGGGTTCTAAGCGCTTTTCAAAATAAAATAAATGGTCAAATCACTGTAAGTTTACTAACATCAGAAGCATGACTATGAAACCCAGTGACCTGATCGGTTTTACAGATTTCAAAATTCCGTTTTTAAAAATTCCTAAACTGATGTCGTTGCGGAATACATTTAACGAACCGATCAATTATCGGCTGATAGATGGCACTACTGATACAGTGGTTGTACTTGTGCACGGGATGGGTGGGGATTCCCGCTATTTGACTCAGCTTGCGTTGCAGTTTTCGCAATCGACTCGGCATACGATACTGCTGCCTGATTTAAAATTTCATGGCGAAGGCAATCAGGATCGCGCGGTTAAATTACTGCCTCATCAAGACATCGTTACCGAACTTCAATTTTTGTTAGACAATTTAAAAAACAAACACTCACAGATTAACAAAGTAGTTCTTGTCGGGCATTCATTAGGTGGCGCCGTTGTTTTGAAATGGCTATTGTCCCAGCCGAAAAATACATTTCAAAAAGTCGGATTGATTTCGCCATATTTGCCCGAACCATTTATCGTCGAATCGAAACGTTTCAATCAATGGTTAAAACGCGCCGACGATGGCAAATTACTTTTGAAATTTCCCGAACAGGCGAAGTGGGGTTCAGAAATCGAAGACTATGATTCGTCCTACATAAAATCATGTCTGCCAGAAAACCTGGATATTCAAGTCTGCGCTGATTTGTGTTCCGAATTATTTTTGTTCGTCAGTGATGCGGATCAAATTTTAGAT
>DDTZ01000050.1:1497-12522 GCA_002344565.1 Bdellovibrionaceae bacterium UBA2351
TTTTCCCACATTGGCCTTGTGACCAGTCCACAGAGTGGTCACACCATCAGTTCGATCTTATTTACTGGCACCACCTAACAAGTGGCATGGCTTCCCGTTTTTCTTGATAAAAGTAAAAACCATCTGGCTGTACTCGATCTACCGATTTAACTTGGTTATTAGCAATCGCAATCGCAAATTGGCCTTCTGCGGTTTTGTGACTTAAAACTTTAGATGTTTCAACCAGGAATTCATCCAAGATAATGTCGACTTGTAGTTCAATGAACATGGGGCGTTTCGCTGTCCGTACGCTGCGATTAGCGCCAGATCCTTGCGAGCTTTCAATACTAGATTGGCTCCATTTATGTGTAGGCATCACGCATTTAGGAACCATCGCGTATTTATGAAACTCGCCGTCCCGCGCGAAATCAAAATCAAAAATCGCGCTTTGTTGTTGCGCCATCGTTTGTTTTAACTTTTGTACGTATTCTGGGATCGATCCAACATTTGTAAATCCCGAGGTGGCTTCTTCTGAATCTGTTTTTGCAATAGGTGCATTTAATTTACAGACAGTGTTTTCATCCGAGATATTTTTTGGCGAACGTACACACAGGGCCTGTGTGTACTGGAAATGTTCTGGCAGGTAGGACGGTGTTTTAAAATTCACCCAAATTTTAGTTTCCTTGCGAAGTACGTCCTTGAATGTTTCGGATTGGAAAATTTTAAGGAAGTCACTATTAGCATAGGACTGCGCAAAGCCAATCACTTCGTTACGTGCATTCAATACCGGGCTACCCGAATTTCCTTGAATGATTTTGCACGAACTATTTGAATTTTTTGGTCGCACACCCAGTCCCGTTTCAGACCATTGGCTATTATAATTAGTGTTCAATAAACTTCCCGCTTGGGTTTGGCAGCGAGCATAGTCTAATTGCCCGCCAATCGATGTTTGGTACTGGCGCGGATTAATTTTTCTAACAGAGATTGTTTGCTGCGACCCCGTTGGTGTCGTCGCCAGCGGCAGGACGGCGCGGTTCACAGGGCGAATGCGGAAAAACGCATAGTCTTGCTGCATGTTGAACGCACTGTAATCGCTGATATCGCTTTTATAAATAATTTCAGTGCACGAACGAATCTCTGACGGATGACCTGGTGTTTCCGGAAATTTGATCGCTAGGATTTCACCGCACTTTGAACGGTTCTTCCACATAGCGTCGGTAATACAATGGGAATTCAAAGCCACGATGTCATTTGATCCATACAGAAAGCCAGTGCACTGACCTATTTTATAAGATGAATAGGTCGACGTGTATCCATCACTGGCCATCGCGACTAAACCGATAGACTCAAAGTCAGATTTATTAGATTCACACTCTGACGTCGCGCAGGTCAGACTTGCGTAGCTCAGTTCTTTACCTAGGGGGCTATTGGCATCGTAAATGGGGAACGGTTCTTTAGAATCCGTGTCATCATTTTTCGCGCACCCCATCGTCAACGCGCTGATAACCAGAAAACTAAATGCTAAAGATTTAAAAACCATTGATGCCATAGACACAATCCCCACAATTTTTATGGACGGAATCTAGCACAGTTGGTTTTGAAATTCTAAAAAAAGACGGGGCGTGAAAGCTTTTCTGTTTCAGAGAAAAATTTTCCATTGAAACAGAGCTAAAAATAAACCCCTAGATTGCCTAGGGGTTTCAATAAGATATGCAGGTTATTGGCCAAGAACGTAAGCAAAAATCAGAGGCGCAACGATCGAAGCGTCTGATTCGATGACAAACTTAGGAGTGTCTACGGCTAATTTACCCCATGTGATTTTCTCATTAGGGATAGCGCCGCTGTACGAACCGTAAGACGTCGTAGAATCGCTGATTTGTGCAAAGTAGCTCCATAAAGGAACATCATCATAATTTAAATCTTGAGCTAACATAGGAACTACACAGATAGGGAAGTCACCAGCGATACCGCCACCAATTTGGAAGAAACCCACTGGGTTTTTAGTCGCAGTCGCCATGTACCATTCAGAAAATGACATCATGTATTCGATTCCGCCTTTAACTAAATTAGGATTTTTCAAATCACCTTTTAGAATGTGACCCGTAAAGATGTTACCTACGGTTGAGTCTTCCCAACCTGGAACAACCATCGGAAGATTTTTTTCAGCCGCTGCTAGTAACCAAGAATTTTTTGGATCAATTTGGTAGTACTGTTTTAATTTTCCAGATAATAAAATTTTGTACATGAATTCATGAGGGAAGAAACGTTGACCGGCTTTCTCAGCAGCCACCCACTCTTCTAAAACAGCTTTTTCGATTCTGCGAATCGCTTCTTCTTCAGGGATACATGTATCAGTTACGCGATTTAAGTGACGCTCTAAAAGCGCCTGTTCGTCTTGGGGAGTTAAGTCACGGTAGTTTGGGATCACTTCGTAATGATCATGAGCGACTAAGTTAAATACGTCTTCTTCAAGGTTGGCACCTGTACACGAAATCGCATGGATTTTACCTTGGCGGATCATTTCAGCAACGCTGATACCAAGTTCAGCCGAGCTCATCGCTCCAGCCATAGTTAACAGGACTTTACCGTTGTTGTTGATCAAAGTTTTATAACCTTGAGCTGCATCTTTCAACGCACGCGCATTGAAATGACGATAGTGATGATCAATAAAATTAGTAATTGTAGACATCCGAAACTCCTCGAGTTTTTTCTCAAAATTTTGTCGAGGAGATCGGATAACATAGATTCCATGGCGATACTAGAAAAATCCCCCGGTTTTTTGGGCAACAATGACTAATCCTTCATATGCTTTGGTTCAGGGGCGGAACGGGGATCTTCCTATGGGAGAAGACTTTGTTTTTTTGAAGGGCGCCCTCCATGGGCTCAGCCACCGGTTGGCTACGCCAACAATACCGCATCCATGCGGCGGTGGAGCCTTCAAAAAAACAAAGTCTTCTCCCATAGGAAGACCGAGCTTGAATTGGAAGCATAGGAAGGATTAGTACTTGTTGTAAAAAGACTATTCCCACGCCGCAGCCGATTTTTTGGGTTACATTTTGGGAGTATCAAGTGGACACTGGGCCTGGATAGTCTTTCTTTGCTAAAACCGCTTTTGAGAAAAATCCTGTGACCCGTTCGACAACATGCATATTGTGTTCTTGAACCATGCCTTCGATGGGGTGTTGAGTATAATTTTTATAGAAGGGCTCGTGAAAGTCTTTCGGGAATAGATCAAGGGCCCAGTCTAAATCTTTATCGTCCTGATTTTGAAGCGAATCCACGAATCCACATAGGCCTGCGGGTTTTAGGACCCGCTGACTTTCATTAAGCGTTTGCTTGCGCACGTCAAGAGGCAATTCATGAAACAGGTAGCACGAATATACCAAATCAAAAGTTTCATTTTTAAATGGCAGATCTTCGGCGTGGGCTTGGATAAAATTGATGCCTTGTAAATCAGCTAGATTTTCCTGAGCTTTCTTTAGATACGATGAACTCATATCAGACGCTGTTATTTTTGCTTTGGGGAATGTCAGTTTCATAAACCGAGTCAGGATGCCGGTGCCGCAGCCCAGTTCCAGAAAGTGCATACCTTCGCCTTCATTTGCGATCTGTTTTTTAAGCAGAGGCAGGATCAAGCGGCGCATAGCGTGTGATGAACCACCAAACAGGATTTCGACCTGATGATCGTAAAGATCCGCCGACTCGGGCGAAAAATAGCCATTCGTTTGAAAATGATAATTCCGTTTCGTGTATTCAGGCGCAGCTTCGAAATCATGATCCTTTTTGTCATCAAATTCATGGGCAATTTTGTTACTACGTCGCTTTGAAATCTTAACTGCGTCTGAAAATACGCTTACCAGCGATTTTAAATGGCGATAGGGACTTTCAAAGTTTAATACAGAATACGGGTAAACTCCAGCGGCCATGTTTTCAGCGTCTTGCTTAAGTAACTCAAAAACTTTGTTGTAGGAAAGGGTGATTTTTTCGCGCTCTAATTTTTTGTATGGTTTTTCTTTGCGATTCACTGCAAATTCAATCCAAGGCAGTGTCCATTGTTCAGCGGCATAACTGGCCGATCTTCCCAGCGAATAAATCAGGGCGGCATTTTTCTTAAGTTCAGGTAATTCAGAATCTATCTTGCGTTTGATTTGATCAATGACTGGCATGAAATCCTCCGTGAGCGCGGTTAAACGATCAAGAAGAAGTCTACTATACTTTTGCCGCTAGGTCAGCTTTAGCTAGACGTTTCTTGTCAATTCGCAGTCTTAACCATTGGCGAAACGTAAGGAATAAAATGATGGATCCTAGAGTCAATATTCCCAAGAAAAACATAGCCATTAACGTTACGCCGAACATGATTATTTCTCCTTAGCTGGTGTTGCGATCACTTGTTTAACGATCCAAGACGCTGCCGCTAGACCAAAGGCGCCCGTTACAAACGAGGCTGACCCATTGATTAAATTTTTATTATCGCAGGTGTTAAAACCATTCTGTCCCTGAGGGCACACGCATTTAAAACCTTGGCCATTATCATACGCCAAATCTACTGGCATCGTCGGATGTTCGGGTGACCATACGCACGTGATTCCAAAATCGCCAGAGACTTTGGGAAAGCCATAGTCTTGGCGCAAAATACGACGAACCGCTACGCACATGGGATCAACCTCGGTCGACGCTAGATCTGTAATTTTGATACACGTTGGATCCATTTTCGCAGCCGATCCACCAGAAGTGATGGTTTTGATTCCTTTGGCTTTTACTGTGGCTAACAAATGGCATTTTGCTGTCATGTTGTCAGAGGCATCAAAAATATAATCTGGATTTTTTCCTAAAATTTCTTCGCTGGTGTCGGCGTTGTAAAATAACGGAATCGCTTCGACTTTGATTTGTGGATTAATTTTTTGAATACGTTCCGCCATCACTACGGCTTTCTTTTTACCGATCATTCCAGTGATGGAATGCAATTGGCGGTTTGTGTTTGTAATACACACTTCATCGTAATCAACTAACGTCAGGCGCCCAACGCCTGAACGCGCTAATGATTCTGCGGCCCATGACCCCACTCCACCTAAACCGATAATCATTACGTGAGTGTGAGCCAGTTTTTCCATATTCGCATCGCCGATCAAACGGCCCATACGATCAAAACGACGGTGCATCACATACGGAGTTTCCGGAATCACAGAAGTAGTAGTCATTTGAGTTTGATCTGGTTGCATGGTTTAAGCCCTTCCAAATACGCGCAAAAAGTTTTGCTTACTTATAGCAAGAATTTCCTCAACGTCCAGATTTCTTAGCTCACTTATAGTTTTTGCAACTTCCCACAAGGACTGAGGTGGGTTTTCGCCCTTATTATAAGCAGGCGGGGGTTGATCCGGGGAGTCTGTTTCCAATGTTAGGAGTTCTAACGGCAAATGAGTCGCCAGTTTACGCGTCTTTTTATTTTTTTCATGGCAGACGGGGCCGCCAATAGAAATTAAAAAGCCCTGCTTGGTCCAAAACTCTGATTGCTCGATACTGCCGCTATAGGAATGCAAAAGCCCACGTTTGTTTTTAGGTGCCCACAACGAAAATATACGTTCGACCTCGGGATGGGCCTGCACAATATGGAAAACCATCGGCAAACCCGTGAAGTCTGCTAATTCGATCTGAGTTTCTAGGGCGTGAATTTGGGAATCCGTACCTTTTTCCGTATAGGCTGGCCTAAAATCTAAACCCATTTCACCAATAGCCAAGATGGTGTCCTGTTTCTGGTGCTTAGCGACCAGACGCGCGAGTTGATCCAAGATCGGGTCCAACTCAGCGACGGTTTTAGAGGCGGCAAAATAGGGATGGACGCCAAAACACAAACCTATTTGATTTGGGAAGCGCGTTTGAAGCTCGATCTGGCGTTGCCAGTCGTCGGGATCGATTCCGCCTTGCATGAAAAAACCAATACCTTTGGCCTCGGCTTCAGGAACCCAGGACTCCAAAAGGTCGGGCGCTGTCCCTAGGACTTTGGCAAGGTGATTGTGGCTATCGATGTGTCCGTTAATTTTCATAAAACTAGTCTACATATTCCTGGGTTATGCGTCGAAAGACATAAGTATATTGAGGTACTTATGAAGTCAAAAAACAAGTCATTCGATTATGAATTAAAAATGGAAAACGGCCCAATCTTAAAGCCGACCGAGGTTGAATTCTTTAAAAACCACGATCGCGATCATAAGCCGCACAAGCCATTTAAGTACCACAGCGACGTGTTAGTGGCGTTAAGCTTCGCCAATATGCACAGAACACTGGATACCCGATGTATTTACGATTTAGAGTCTTCAATGGATTTCTGGCGCGCCATGGAACCTCATTACGAATTGTATGGTCGTTCAAGAAAGCGTGTTGTCGCGTTAACAGAGCGTACAGAAAATGTAGACAGTCTTTTAACTGAAAAAATTGAAAAGAAGTGGAATGATGTTCTAAAAGATGTTTTTTCGGCTAACAAAGTGAACGTCAAGGAACTACAGCAATTAGTTCCGTTGATCGACTATTTAGAAGATCACATGAAAAAACCGTTGTTATATAATTTCTCGTTGTCGTTTACTCCAGAATTTCAACAGCGTTTGTTGTTGTTATTTTCATTCTTATCTAACGTACGTTCATTGGTCGCATTGGATCACAATTCATTTATCGAAGATGCCACCCATGAAGCTATTAAAATGGATTCAATCACTGATTATTTAGCAAAACCTGAATACGTAGTGAATGATGCACTTTTGTTTTTCCATTTTAAAAAATTATTCGCGCCATTTGTAACTGGTCGTTCCAGTGATGTGAAGATTGATAAGCTGTTGCACAAGCCATTGGAAGCTCACTTCCAAAAGTTCTCGCACAATGCGTGTCAGTTGGTTGAAAACTTACCGGCAACATTTTTGAATCAATTAAATCCGATCGAGCTAGAACAAGCACTGTACTTGATTCAAATGGATTGGTTACTAGGTTCTGAAGCGGGTTTGATCTTTAAAATCCGTGAAGAGTTATTCGGTATTTCAGAAGGTTACGAGAAAATCTTCTGGCCTGAATACGATTTCCGCGGCCACAAACATTCAGCACGCCTGCACGTGTGCTGTCATGCTAGCTTCGAAGTCGATAAAAAAGTGGCTTAGCCCGTTTTCATTTCGTTTTCACTTTGCTTTCTTTTAGATTTCATTCCTAGGAGCTTTTAGCTCCTAGTTTTGACTTTGCCATCTGAAGTCGCTATTTCCAAGACTTCATGAGTGATAAATCAGTAAAGGTATTTAGATCTTCTAAATCGATTCATAAATGGATGGCTATTATTTTGGCGGTTCCGCTAATTATAATTTTCTCTACGGGAATTCTATTATCCATCAGTTCCAAAGTTCAATGGTTGCAACCTAAAGTAGAAACGAAAAGTATCGCACCGGAAGGTATCAGTTTATCATTTGATCGTATTTTAGAAATCGCGCAATCCGTTCCAGAAGCGGAAATCAAAACTTGGAACGACGTCGCTCAAATCGATGCCCGTCCTAAATCTTCAGTCGTTCGCGTGCGTGCTAAAAATTATTGGGAAGTTCAAATTCATGGTCACACGGGTGATGTTTTGAGTTCAGCCAAGCGCTGGAAAACGTTTTTTATTTTAGTTCACGATGGGTCTTGGTTCGCGGAGTGGATTAAGAGTTGGATTTTTATTCCGTCGGGTATCGGGGCTTTGTTGCTTTGGATTACAGGAATTTTAATTTGGATTATCCCAGTGTTTAAAAAAAGAGGAAAAACATGAGTGGTTTTAAATTTGGTTTAGAAGCAGAATTTATTTTAGTCCGCACAAAAGATCATTGGCCTTTGTGGCATCAAGAAATTACATTTGATCGACTGAATACAATTTTAGAAAGCATTCCGTTTGATGATGTGGGCAGCATGGAAGGTCTTGATCTTGAACCGCCTCATAAAAAATTAATGCCGTATGTAGTTGAAGGCTATCACGTTATTGATCAGGACTTTGCGGCAACAGATATTAAACCCAAAGGTGTTGAAATCCGTACGCCCGTGTACAACTCACTACAAGAATGCCTGAAAGGTTTTGAGATTTTGCTTAAGCGTCTGCAGGCCGCTCTAGCGGCGGAAGGCCTGGGTGTTGTGGCTTTGTCTCACCATCCACGTGAAACTAAATTCAGCGGCCCACAAAACAAACGCCGTCACGATTTCTGGCAATGGGCGATGGAGGTAATGACGACGTATGGACCCGATATCAATATCGCTGTTCCAGAAGAAGTTCGTAAAACCATCGATCTGCAAGATCTAGAATCTAAAATTGATTATTATGGGCCCGCTTTATCAGCGATCAGCGTAGCGTCGCCATTTACTGAAGATGGACTATGGAAAATGCGTGGGGAGTTTGGTCAATCCTTTCGAATGTTCAAACGCAGTATCATCGCGCCTCCGATTGAAATTCATCCGGATGAAAACTGGCGTTTGGAATTTAAAGTTTTCGATATGCCGAACAGTACATTGGATTTTCAGTGTCAGTTTTTGTGTTTCTTGGCTCTGTTGCTGAATCCAGATTTAAAAGGTCGCGCCGGCAAGCACGCACGTATTTACGATCTTGGACAGGTTGCGCGCCATGGACTAAAAGCCGAAGCAGTGAAGGAACGTTTAATTGAAATTTTTGAACTTTCCCCAAAATACCTAGCGCAATGGGGATTTGATGCGGCTCCGTTAGAACATTTCAAAAAACGTGTTTTGTCGGGCCGAACACCTGCCGATGATTTGATTGATTTGTATCAGGCCAATAACGGCTCGATGGCGTCGGTACTTGCGGCCCGTTCCCAATTTCAATTTTTAGAAGGTAAATTGAATTAAAATGCTTAATCCGACTTTAGAAGAAATTGCGCTTGCTGCGGAACGTTTGGGGTATGCCTGGTCGTATCCTGGTGGGGTTCCTAGCGCCGAGTTTATCTACTTACATGATAGAAGCGATAAAAAATATTTGGTGAATAAAACCAAGTCCCCGTTTCTATCGTCTGTACATGCAAAGCTGGTGACCGATAAATTTCTAAGCGGCCAAATGATGGCCGCAGTTGGATTACCGGTTGCGCCAAAGATGATCTGTACTGAGTTTTCCGATGCAGCGGTTACTTTTTTGCGTGTGCACCGCGAGGTTATAGTTAAACCGAATCGCATGGATAGGGGCATTGGGGTTACTGATCGGGTGAGTGATTCAGAAAAGTTAAAGACGGCTTTGATGAATGCGTCCCAATATGGTGGTTCGGTCGTCCTAGAGAAACAGGTAAAAGGCCGCGAGTATCGGGTTCTCGTAATTAACGGGAAGGCCTTGGCTGTGCTAGAACGTGCACCGCTCATTCTGTTAGGCGATGGTCAATCAACAGTTCGCGATTTAATTGCAAAGCTGAATCAGGACTCAAAACGGGGCTACGCAAAAGATAAAAAATCTCTGCGGCCGATTATTGTAAATGAAGACTTAGAGGTACGACTGCAATCTATAGGATTAAGTCTGGCGTCCATTTTGGAAAAAGCGCAATCAAAACAAATTAGTTTTTCAAATCATTTAGACTCAGGAGGCGCTGCATACGATTGCACGGACGTAGCGTGCCCTAAAAATTTGAAAATTTGCGAAGAGGCCGCTAAATTATTTTCAATCGATGTCGCCGGTATAGACTTAATATGCAAAGATATTTCTCAAACGATCACGCCAACCGACGGCGCGGCCATTCTAGAGGTAAATCCAGGTCCCGATATTCTATGGCATATGTTTCCCACGTATGGAGATAGACGGCCTATTGCCGACGAGTTCGTGAAATATATTTTAGAACCTAACGCTAGGTGCGCTTCCTAATGGCGACGAGGAGGTCACTCGATTGAGTTTTCATAAGTGAATTCCGTGCGACAATATCTTTTAGACTCGAGCCGAGAATGGTTTGGAAACCGCGAAGGGAATTTAGCATTTCGGTTACTTCAGATGACTGCTGTAAATTTGCAGATTCAATTTTTCCAGTAATCCGGACGAGTTCTAAGCCAGAGCCAAGAGTTTGCAAATCTTCACAGATTAAGGAGAAATCTTTTATAACTTTAACAATCTCCTGAACGCCTTTTAGGGACTCGCCTAGATAGTCTGCGATCAGTTGATCGAAAATTTCGAACCCTTCTTTGTCGAGATGCTCTGGTTCATTGACTAAATAGTTTTTTATTTCATCTAAAAGGTCAGATGAGCCCAGAAGAAATCTACCAAGATTGACTTGTTCTAGAACCTGTATCGACATTGTGCCAAACTTTTCAATCTGCGCGTTAATTTCTTGAGCCATTTTTTGATATTGGTTAGCAACGACCGAAATTCTTTTGCCTTCTTCACCAAGCCTAGACGCATATACTTCTAAATTTAAAGGTACAAATTTGTTTGTTTTAAAAGCGGAAAGGATTTTTTTAGAAAATTCGATTGTTTGCAAGCTTCCGGACATTAACCTGGCTAAATCAACACTTAACGTTGAAGGAGGTTTATCCATCTTTTTAGAGCGATAGTTGAGCTGGTCGATAAGGGCTTCCGTCATGAAACTTTCATAGTCTTTAAAGCCAATTTCATTTAGGCGATGCAATAATATTTCAGACGATTGTTCAGGGCTTAAATTTTTTGAAACTTCTAGTTTTTTAAGATTTTCATATTCAGCAGAGATTTTAGTGAAAAAGTCACCTCCAGGTTTCAGTCTAACCGAGAGATAGCCAGAATTAACGGGGAGAGCTAATGCGTACACCCAATAGTGGCGACCAGACTTTGCTTTATTTTTAACAAATGCCCCTATTGGTTTTCCCGCCTTTAAGAATTTCCAAAGTACATAGAAAACGGCACGCGGCATTTCAGGATGGCGAATCACATTGTGAGGACGACCTAAGAGTTCATCCCACGTGAATTCAGATACTCGCTGAAAAACATTATTGCCTGCCTGGATCGTACCTTTTAAATCGGTTCTCGAGAAAAAAAGTTCGTCATAAGCAAATGGAGATTCGTCCAGTATCTGTGCCATAGGCTTTTACTTTGCAAATCAT
>DDTZ01000050.1:12867-17118 GCA_002344565.1 Bdellovibrionaceae bacterium UBA2351
ATTTTGTCATCGCTCCCAACGAAGGCAGTGTCTAAAACCTGACTACCTAAAATCAATCGGATTGATCTCTAGGTTGCGCAGCGAACGGAAATCAGGATTTAAATAATCAGCAGTCTGTTGCTTAGTTTTGTAGCCCAGAACACGATAGCTCCAGCCTTGGGTTGATCCGATCTTACGTAGTAAGAAACAAATCGCGTCGCCAACTTCATACGTATTGTTTTCCAATCGCACGATCACATCGGTGTCTACATCGCCAGATTTCACGGTTAAATCAAAACAAGGTCCTAGCACGGATACTCGCTTTTCAATCGCTGTGACTTCACCAATACACAGGACAACGTGTGCGTTTGGTGTCGGCTCAGCAGCTTTCTTTTTGTGATTTAAATAGTTCGTGTAGTAAATTTTTTCAATCGCATTCAGCTTACCCGCATCGACGGCTTTAATTTTTTGTTCAATCTGTACGTCGTCTGGGGTGTGATCATCTGGGTGCGCGTGCTTTGTTGTGATCTTTCGTTTAACTTGATAATTTTTGCCAGGCACGAGTTGGATTTTTTTTAGTGGTGGTGTCAGTTCAAAGTACGTATAGGCATCAATGCGCAGATCATAACCCAGCATCAAAACGCCACCTTTGAAATCGTAGAAAGAATCAATCAAAAGAATTAATAGATCTTCTTCGCGAACAGTGACGTGACTCAAGCCATTTGCCCTTTATTGCGGTTTTGAAACTTGCGAACTAAAAAGATGATCAGCCATACAGCAATCACAGCCGCCACGATCATTTTAAACTTCGAAAAGTAAACTAAGATTTCTTTTCCGTAATGAGCCAGTAAATAGATCTGCGTTGGTACGCTGACTAGCGCCGCTAATCCATCGATCAAGGCAAATTTCCATGCTGAAAACTTTAGCATTCCAGAAGCTAAATGACCTGGGAAACGAACACCCGGAGTAAAGCGGAAAACAAACACAGCAAAGTTACCGTATTTTTTTGTCCAATCTTCTACACGCTGAATACTGGCTTCAGAAATTAATCTGCGCATGCGAGGATGGTACAAAATCTTGCGACCCCATTTGCGACCAATTCCATAAATCAAAAAGTCGCTACCAAATACAGCTAAGAAAGAAATAATCGCCGCCTCATGAACGTTAACAACAGGTGCGCCAGGGAATGGTGGAGGAAACAAATCAGGACGTGATCCCATAAAAGCTAAAAAGCCAACCGAAACTAAAGTCACTTCTTCGGGCATTGGGAAGCCAACAGCGGAAGCCACCATCATAAACACGATACCTAGATAAACCATATTCGGTTGGTAGGCGAACTGGGAAAACCATTGAAAAACTTCGTGATTAAAAATGCTGTCCAATACAACCTCAAAAATTTCAGCTAAAAATTCAGCAGTCTGAATTAAAAATATAATCTATCTTTTATCGATAGTATATGCATAAAATAGGCGATTTTCTAACAAGAGCGTACTAGGCGCGGTGAATAAAATAAGGATCAAAGTGACTGTAAGCCACACGTTTTCGGGACATTTAAACTCAAATCTATTTATTCGCGCTAATAGAAAAATCTCTGTTACAGAATTATGGTCCAGCCATGTAGTGCCAATTGTGAACCAGCAATTCTCAACAGCGCATCTCGAGCGGATCAGAGGACCGAGGACCTGGGACCAATGTCTGACAGAACTGCTATATCTCGGAGCGATTTATGTGGACCAGAAACGTAGGCTGGAACCATTTCACGTCGACTCGGAAAATGTGGTGCGCATTCATTTAATGCCACGACGATTTGATACCAGCGTATTTTGTTTCGATCGTGATGTCATTTTTCAGAATCAGGATTTTTTAATTGTAAATAAACCAGCGCTACTGCCGGTCCATCCCACATTAGACAACAGAGTTGAAAATTTACTATTTTGTTTGCAGCAAAAAACAAAGGGATCGGTTTTTGGAGTTCATCGTTTGGACCTAGAAACCACCGGTTTGATTGTCTTTTCCAAGACAGAATCAGCAACGGCGCATTTTCAAAAAATATTCTCAGAACGTGACATTAATAAAATGTATAAAGCCGTTGTTAGTGGCGATGGTCCCTCGCCCGGGCACTATAGACACTGGATGCAAAAAGATTCTAGGTCTCCGAAAAAGATCAGTGATTTTGAGCGCCCCGATCATATGTTGATTGAATTAAACGTTCAAGGGCATGGTTCATTTTTGCCTAAAACATCTGTAGTGGAAATCGAGTTACTGACAGGAAAAACGCACCAGATTCGGTCGCAGCTGGCGCATTTAGGAAGTCCATTGATGGCGGATTCGATGTATGGCGGACGGCCATTTGCAGATGCGACTCTGTATCCACATTTTTTGTTGCACGCGTGTCAATTGCGATTTCGCGATCAACAGGGGCACGCGCACCATTTTCACTCTCAGCCGAAATGGCTAGAAGGACAATCATGATTTCTTTCATTTTTGCAGTTATTTTCAGTTTTCAAGCCTTTGCTAAGGACGGCAGTTTTAGTGTGATGACCTATAACGTAGAAAATTTATTTGATGCCAAAGACGATGTGGATCGTGACGACGAAACTTACTTACCGCTATCCGAAAAACAATCGGCCGAGCATAAGAAAAAATGCAAGCGCCAAAGTAATTTCAAATTTCGTAAAGACTGCTATCAATTGGACTGGAATCAATCCGTTATCGATGCAAAAATGAAAAATCTCTCGACTGTGATCCTGTCGGCAGAAGCGGGGCGAGGGCCTGATATTTTAATCCTAGTTGAAGTCGAAAATATTCGTATCCTAAATGAATTCAACGATCGTTTTTTGAAAGCGGCTGGCTATAAAACTGTTCAGCTGATCGAAGGTGAAGATAAACGAGGAATTGATTTAGCTATTTTAAGTCGTTTCGATCTAGCCGGGCGGTCCGAATTAGTGCCGCTTAATATCGAAGACGAACATACCAGCAAGAAAAAGAAAACTCGTGGGGTGTTGCGAGTTCCTTTGAAGATCGATAAAAATATAAACCTTACAATGTTTGCCGTGCATCTACCGTCCCAAGGAAGCTCTACTATTATGCGCTCACAGGGGTTGAAAAGTTTAAATTCTATTTTGAAAAAAGAATCAAACCCATGGATTGCGGGCGGTGATTTCAACATTATCGAAAAAGAAGACAAAGAGTTTCAATTAATTGAAAATAACTTGGAATCGGTGGGTGAGGTAGCACATAAAATTGGATGCAAAGAGTGTGAAGGTACTCACAACTATAAAAACAAATGGTCGTTTTTAGACTTGTTAGTTTTTGATAAGCGATTGAATAGATCAGGAATTACTGTTGATCGCAGCTCTATCAAAGTAGTGACGCATCCCCAGATGATGGGCAAGAAGAACAAACCCAAGCGATTCATTCCCGATAAAGGTCAAGGAGCTTCTGATCACTTTCCCTTGTACTCTCGGCTGTTCGTTCAGGAAAAAGCAAACTAGGGGCTTTGCTCTTTAACAAAACTAGAGCAAGTACTATCATTTATAGTATGAGCGCCGTACGCCTGTTCGTAACCATCGCAATGATCCTTTTGCCTATTTATAGTGTGGCGAAAATATCTAGAAAACCGTTGAGTGAAACCGCTCCGGTTAAACAATCTAATGACTCATCACCACGGTTAGATTCAAACACATTGAAACCTGCCGAGGCTGCTCAGCAGTCACA
Source organism: Bdellovibrionaceae bacterium UBA2351 (assembly GCA_002344565.1). Lineage (GTDB taxonomy): Bacteria > Bdellovibrionota > Bdellovibrionia > Bdellovibrionales > Bdellovibrionaceae > UBA2316. The sequence goes on from DDTZ01000050.1 coordinate 16,564, forward strand.
GAAGCGTTTTTTTGCTGCGATGTCGTACAGTTTGTTCTCGCCCACGTTTGATACTGAAGCTTTGCGTTCGCAGAATCAAGAAAGCTTAGCGGTTTCTGCATCGTTTGGTTATTCCTATGCTCCCACCTCAGGCTGGGGCCTGCAAGCGAGTCTTGGTATTTTACAACACTCTAAAACGGATCGATCGCTTCCTGATTTCGTGTTGTTAAAGCCGTCTATTGGTATGATGGTTTCATTATCGAGGGAAATATACCTGACCGGTGGCATGTTCAATTACACTCAGCAGGGTGAATCCATTAAACACTTTCAAAGTTACATCGGACAGGAAGTTTTTATCGCGTATCGTGCGAATAAAACTATTAATATCAAATTTGGTTTCTCGAACTCTAAATTTTCAGGAGACTTCCAGGTCGAATCGGAAAAGGTTAACTCAATGGTATCGATCCGGGGCCTTGAATCCCAGTTAGTATACCTGTTCTAAAAATGGACAGTTCTACATTTTTTTCTTTTTAAATTGACGCCCTCGGTGCCTCTATAAAATTCCTCTGAATTACG
>DDTZ01000155.1 GCA_002344565.1 Bdellovibrionaceae bacterium UBA2351
ATTTTTAAACTTTGCGGCTGTTGTTTATATTTTTTCAAAAGAGCTATCACGTCCATGGCCGTGCACCCACCTAGACCCATGGCTACAAGTTCTTTTGGGGTGGCCGCTGAATCTTTCCCAATAGGAGCTTTGGCGTCCATCGGTACCGTGTGACCGCCAGAGATTCCTTCAAGAACCATCGCATCTTTCCAGTTAATCGTAGTTTTCATTTTTTCTCCACTTCCTAACTATACGCAACCCTTGGGCCACCCGAGTAGTCTATTTAAACTGCGTTTTGCAAAAATATTGAGACAATTTGTCACAGTCTTTGTCGTCATGTCTCGACGTCAATATGGTCTAAAATGGTGCAGTAGTTAAGTCTTTGCTATTTGTATTGCCGAACCATTTTTTCAATAGGACGACGGACTTTAACTTGGCCTGCTAACCAATCGCCCTCTTTTGCACGATAACCTAATGGCAGAATCACAGCGCTTCTTAGTCCCAGACCGCGAAGGCCTAGAATTTCATCAAGTGCGTTGGGATCGAAACCCTCCATGGGAGTGCAATCAACTTTTTCTTCGGCGGCTTGAACCATGGCCATAGAAAACGCGATGTAAGCTTGTCGGGCGGCGTGTTGATAGTTAACTTCTGCATCACGGGGTGGATACAGCGATAGTAATTGCTTACGGTAGGCCTCGAATCCTTCGTTTACGTAGCCGCGTTTTTCATTTACTAGATCGAACATAGAGTTGATTCGTTCGGGAGTGTAGGTATCCCACGCCGCGAATACGAGTAGGTGCGAACAGTCGCTAACCATGGATTGATTCCAAGCTATAGCGCGAATTTTATCTTTTAGTTCTTGGTTCGTAACAACGATAATTTCAAATGGCTGAAGGCCACTTGATGTCGGCGCTAAAATAGCGGCCTCGATAATGCGATCCACAGCAGTCTGAGGAACTTTTTCGCCATTCATTTTCTTTGTTGCGTATCTCCATTTCAGTAAGTCAATTGTAGACATTTTTTTCTCCTGCATCATTTAGATGATTATCTAAATATCGAACTTAAATGTTTTTTGTCAATATGACGATTAGATAAGTATCGAAATGATATCGAATTCGACCTTATAAGAAATATATGGGCACTAGGGGCTATATTTTAGAAAGTTTTTCTAGATAGGCGTGCAAAACATCACGTTGAACCGACAGGCTCATGGTCTTGCCCTCGCGAGTGATAGTGACCAGGCCGGCTGTTTCTAGTTCTTTAATATGATGAGACAGGGTTGCGGCGCTGATATTGTGCTCTTCTTGGATGGCTTGGCAGCCCATTGAGCCTTCTTTTTTACAAGAACCGATTTTTTTAAGAATTTGATAACGACGTGGTTCTGCTAGGGCTTTTGCAATTTGCTCAAATTGTTTATCCGTTAAACGAACGGGTTTTGACGTCGACATAGGATAATCATACTCGAAGTCTGTTTTTTTGTCTACCCCAGTGGCTTTTTCTTACGTATGCCGGGTTTTGCCAGGATTTCTACATAGACAGAGTCCGACTTGCCAGCGACTACGGCGTCGATCTTTTTACTGATTTCGTCTAAATGCAATATCGCTGCGGTGTCAGCGGTTGCGCCACATTTACAATCAAAGTCCCAATAGTCGACACCTTGAGGCAGAATTTTACGACGTTCGCGGGCGACATATTTGTTGATTTCGTGCTTTACCAATTCAACTTGGCGATCAGGTTTATGTTTTGTAGACGTTAGGCTAAAATTCTTTTTCATAGGTCGGGACTATACCCGAAATTATTCTATCTGCCTACAGCATTATATTTGGACTCTGAAAACTTAAACGTGTAGCTTCAAACCGTGAAAACTTTTTTCGTTTTGCTAGCTATTTCCTGTGTTTTGGCGTCGGCCGTGTTGATCAAGTTAACTCGTGAAGGTATCAGCATTCGGTCGGCCCCAATTATTGCTCCGTCGCCTCAAGGGGTGGGATACAGTAATATTGCTAAGTCTTTGGTGAATCGGTTGTTTCCTGATTTTCAAATGTCTAGTTACATAGTCATTGGACGTTCTGCAGGATTAGAAATGGCTGATTCTATAGTGAGTGATTTGAAAGCCAGATACGAAGACCAATTTCAGAAAACGGTAACGATATTAACTGATGATGGTAACATATCTGCGGACGCTATTGCTAAGTGTGCTCAACCGTGCTGGATATTAACTGCAGAAACAAACGCTAACGAGTTATCAGAGTCTCAGAAAATTCCACAAATTTTAAACTCTATGGAAAACACGAATCACTTTCACATTACGTTGATTCCGTTTTCTAATATTCCCGAACCGACCCAAGACTGTATTGACGAAAAACGACTCACTTTAGGATGCTTAATTCCGCTATCTATTCACGAAGTCAGTAAAAAATTTAAAGATAGAAATGCGACGTATTTTTTTGTGCGCAAATATAAAGACCGCGATTATTTTCTTTTTTTGCAGACCGGGCCTCTTAATCTTTAGATCTATTACAAGGAAAAACTATGTCTAGCGCTAATCACATCGACATCGTTAAAAAGATCTACGAGGCTCTAAATCAGAACGATATTGCCACGATATTTAAATATTTCGATCCAGATATTAAGCGGGTTGAATTTGAGGGCACGCCCATGGCAGGTTCCTTTGCTGGTTATGCTGATGTCAAAGTTCATTTTGAAACTGGACGCTCAACTTGGGCTGAGGGATCTTGCTATCCCGAGCGCCTAGTTACTGAAGGCGATACGGTCATCGCCTTCGTTCACGTGCGCGTGCGCTTAAAAGACAAATCAGATTGGAACGAAGGGCGAGTCGTCGATACGTTCACATTTAGAAACAGCAAAGTTATTGAAATGCGATCGTTCTTAAAGTCGGAAGAAGCGTTACAATGGGTTGGTCTTAAAGAGTGAATTATATTTTAGTGGATCAGAAAATACTATTAGCCGTTCAAAAGTGGCGGAGACCCTTTTTAAATAAACTTTTTTTGTTTATAACCTACACGGGCACTGGCAAATTTTGGTTTGTATTCGCGTCTATAGTAAATGTGCTCAACTTAGCTGGAATTAAATTTATTGAACAGCAGACACAGTTCTTGCGATCTATGTTTTGTCCTTTGATCGCTTGGATAGTTGGGTCATGGATCAAAAGATTAGTTTCTAGGAAACGACCATCAGAGGCTATTTCTGGATACTTAAGAGTTATCGAATCACCAAACTGTGGATCCTTTCCATCTTCCCATACGGCTGGGGCTGTTGCATTTTATGCGTCACTTCAGCTAAACGCGCACCCGTCAGCGCTTGTCGTTGGGGTGTGGGCGTTTCTGGTTTCATTTTCGCGGCTGTATCTGGGCGTGCACTATCTGTCTGATATTTTAGGCGGTGCTTTGTTAGGATCCGCCATCGCTTTTGCTTTGGGGTCCGGGCATTTTCTGTTTTAAAAAATCAATTAGTTTTTCTGTATCGAGTGCTCCAAAGTATTTCACTAGGACTTCGCCACTTTGATCGATCACGATAGTGGTGGGCGTACCTTGTAATTGATATTCGCGCATAGTTTCAGGTAAATTGTGTACGTTTATGTGTTGATCAATTCCGACGGGAAACGGCAATCGCCATTCTTTGATGAATACCTTCAGTGATTCTTCACCCATGGCATGATGATTTTCAAAAACGGTGTGAAGACC
>DDTZ01000181.1:0-457 GCA_002344565.1 Bdellovibrionaceae bacterium UBA2351
AAACGGGACAAAGCTATGATACGTTCTTTTCGAAAAGTTTAGCTGCGGAAATTCCCGCTTCTAACCTCCTCGTGACTTCGATCTGCGATGCCAACACGAGCGATCAAGCAGTGAAACGAATTGCATCCGAGTTTGATAGCATCATGAATAACGACTATCTAGTGTCACTAGCGCCCTATGAGTCTATTTCTGAAGTTCGGGCGATAGTAAGTGGACGCAGCCTAATTTTAAAAGACGGTGTCGATTACAAAATCGTTTCTAATACGTTCAAAATTCTATCAACGGCACTACAGAACTTTGAACGCATCGAAATTCAAATCAAATCAAAAAACTAATAATTTTATTTGAAACTCTAGTCTCTGTATGGCAGATCATCTCCATAAGGAGATTCTATGTCTATAATGAGTGAGTTTAAAGAGTTTGCAATGAAGGGTAACGTTCTTGATTTGGCTGTCGG
>DDTZ01000181.1:811-6886 GCA_002344565.1 Bdellovibrionaceae bacterium UBA2351
GGTTTGATTATTGGCGGTATAGATTTTAAAAATTTGTTTATTACTCTAAAAGAAGGTGCAAGTGCCGCTGCTCCGTATGCAACGTTAGCGGATGCTCAAAAAGCTGGCGCAGTAACTATCAACGTCGGTCTATTTGTGACTTCAGTTATTTCATTTACGATCATTGCTTTTGCGGTATTTTTACTTGTTAAATCGTTCAATAAAATCCGCCACACGCAACCGCCAGTTACTAAATAATTTTAAGCTTCCTTTATTCTATTCCGATGACGTTTAAGTCTTTTTGGCGGATTCGGCTAATGTCTTCAGGTATCGATTTTAAAATTGCTTCGGATAACGTTTCAATCAGCTTCTCTTTGTAGTGAGCGCGCTGGTAAACAAGACCGATTTCACGTGATGGGATCGGTCGATCAAATGGAGTCAATTGAGTTTGACTGCCAATGTCTTCCGCGGCCAGCTGAGGAATCAAAGTATAGCCACCATATGAATTCACGAGTCGTTTTAGAGTTTCCAAACTGCCACTTTCAAATTGAAAGTTACGCTTAGTCGCCTTGTTTGGCTTGAGTGCACAGATATCTAAAACCTGATTTCGTAAACAATGCCCCTCTTCTAACAACCAAACATCCTCGGTCGACAAGTTAGAATATTTAGCTTTCTTGACTTTGCTTAAGGGGTGATCTTTTTTACTCAAAACCAAGAAGGGCTCATAGTACAATGGAATTTCAATAATTTTTGGCAAATTCAACGGCGTCGCTAAAATGCCCACATCGATTTCGTCATTACTGAGTTGTTCGATAATACGGCTGGTTTGCAATTCTAAAATCTTTAGTTTTAATTCAGGATAGCTTTTCTCTAGAACGGGCAACATCAAAGGTAATAGGTACGGCGCGACCGTGGGAATCACACCCACCACCAGTTCACCATGCACGACGCTCGATTCATTTTGGGAAATGATGCTCTCAATCTTTTTAGCTTCAAATAACACGGTTTGAATTTGTTCGATGATCTTTTTGCCAACATCAGTTAACAGAATCGGTTTCTTGGATCGATCGAAAATAATAACCCCTAGATCCTCTTCCAGCTTTTGAACCTGCATGCTCAGGGTAGGCTGCGTCACACTGCACGCCTCGGCTGCTTTCGCAAAATGACCATGCTTATACACCGCCCAAATATATTCAAGTTGAGTGATCGAAAAATTAATACGTGATTTCATATATTTACCTCTTTGCAGCCTCATTTTTAATCATAATAGATAAAATCTATTATATCAAAGAAATAATTGATTTTACCTAGAGCTAAAAAATCCGTAAGGTAAGACAATAAACAAAGTGGTTTTTATAAACCACCTAAATGAAGGAGCATTCATGCAAACATTGATTAACTCACGCGTAACTGATTTCAAAGTTCAAGCGTACCACAACGACAATTTCAAAACGGTAACTCAGGACGATTTACGTGGTAAATGGTCGGTATTTTTCTTCTACCCAGCTGATTTCACGTTTGTTTGCCCAACTGAGCTTGGCGACATGGCTGATAAATATGCTGAATTCCAAAAATTAGGTGTAGAAGTATACTCTGTCAGCACAGACACTCATTTTACTCACAAAGCGTGGCACGACACTTCAGACACAATTAAAAAAATCAAATACCCTATGTTAGCGGATCCAACGGGTCACCTATCACGCGCATTTGGCGTTCACATTGAATCTGAAGGTTTAGCATACCGTGGAACGTTCTTGATCAACCCAGAAGGTTTAATCAAATTAGCAGAAGTAAACGACAACGGTATCGGTCGTAACGCAGATGAATTACTAAGAAAAGTTCAAGCGGCGCAATACACAGCTAAAAACCCTGGCGAAGTTTGCCCAGCTAAATGGACTCCTGGCCAAAAAACATTGAAGCCTGGTTTAGATCTAGTTGGTAAAATCTAGTTAGCTACCACGTGCTTGCAGATCACGGTGCGCAGTAATGTGCGCACCAGATTTTTATTTGAAGTTCACACGCGCAGGTGAATTTGAATTAAGAATCTTTAAAAGACTTAACAAAGTCTTCGCACTAATTATTACGTATATTTAGAACTCTATAGATAGAACAGGAGCGTGTATGATTGATCATGATATGAAAGAACAACTTAAGCCAGTTTTTGAAAAATTGGAAGGCACAGTAGAACTCGCTGTTGAGTTGAGCCAGCATGCTGATCAAGCCGAGCTTCTAGATTTATTAGAGGGTGTCGCGAGCACAAATCCGAGCAAAATCATTGTAACTAAAAATTTAAACCCTGGGATGACGTCGTTAATCCCCAAATTTAAGGTGATTCACAATGGAAAGCCTACCGGTATTACGTTTTCTGGTATCCCCGGCGGACATGAATTTACGTCTTTAATTTTGGCCATTTTAAATTCGGACAATAAAGGCAAAATGCCAGACACAGTGTTGGCTGATCGTATTCGTCGTTTGAAAGGCCCTATCAAATTACGAACGTTTATTTCATTAACGTGTGAAAACTGTCCGGATGTAGTTCAAGCGTTAAACCAAATGGCTATTTTAAATCCCGATATTGAACATGAAATGATTGATGGGGCTTATGCCCAGGATGATGTGAAAAACTTAAACATCCAGGGTGTTCCAAGTGTTGTCAACAACGGCGAGCTCATGCACTCGGGTCGCATAAACTTTTTAGACCTGTTAGTTAAACTAGAAGACACGTTTGGTTCAAACGACGCGCCTGCCGATCAAAAGCCCCGTGACTTAGGTGACTTTGACGTCGTAGTTGTTGGCGGCGGCCCTGCCGGAGTATCTGCGGCGATCTATGCCGTTCGCAAAGGTTTAAAGACAGCGTTGATCACAGAAAAAATCGGCGGCCAAGTACAAGAAACGCGCGGAATTGAAAACCTGATTTCGGTTACGTATACAGAAGGGCCTCTGTTAGCCGGACAATTAGCTCAACATTTAGCTTCGTATCCCGTGCAAATTTTAGAGCATCGTCGTGTAAAAACAGTTCACAAAGAGGGCTCTCCAAAATTAGTGGAACTAGAATCTAACGAAACCCTGCGCACGAAATCGTTGATCGTTGCGACGGGTGCTAAATGGCGCGAACTGGGCATTCCTGGTGAAAAGGAATACATCGGACGCGGCGTCGCTTTCTGCCCACATTGCGATGGCCCTTTTTATAAAGGTAAAAAAGTGGCCGTTATTGGCGGCGGCAATTCTGGCGTCGAGGCCGCTATTGATTTAGCCGGTATCGTTCGTGAAGTGGTACTGATTGAATACAATGCGACACTCAAGGCAGATCAAATCTTGGTGAATAAATTAAAATCTTTATCAAACGTTACGATTTTAACCAATGCTAAGACAAAACAAATTCATGGAGACGGACAAAAAGTCAGCACGCTTGAATTTGAAGATCGTGCCTCTAACGAAAGTAAGAAAATCGAACTTGACGGTGTGTTCGTGCAAATTGGACTTTTGCCAAACAGTCAATTCTTGAAGAATGTAGTTGAGCTAACTCCGTACGGCGAAATCGTTATCGACAACAAAGGTCGCACCTCTGTTAAAGGTATTTATGCTGCCGGTGACGTAACAACAACACCCTACAAGCAAATTGTAATCGCCATGGGCGAAGGGGCCAAAGCGGGTTTGGCTGCATTCGAAGATTCGATGCTGCACTCACCGGCTTAAGCTATTTTCAATTCGCATAAAACATCTGACATGAGTTTACTTTTGATTTCGGCGCCACAGGCGTCGAAATTTTTATTAAGTTTTCATATCGTTCAGGTTCGACATTCATTTCACGCAGCCATTTATCAAAATATTCGACTGTATTCAGTTCAAGTAGATTGTCCGGATGTTTGTTGGTAAATTTTAAGAACCCAGGCTGCTTTTTAATCCACGCGATTCGATGTTCCGCTAATTCCGCGTGGAGAATGAACTCATGAAAACTACGAACGGCCCTTACTGCTCGTCGTTCGATTGGCATGTCGTCTTCGGCAAAAATAGAAACCCACGAGCGCTGTCGTAATGATTTTAACTTTCTAAACGTCAGATCTTGATTTCGTTTTGAATTATACTGGGGATTTAAAATTGTGGAATGCAATTCATCTTCGACAGTTATCGCTAGCTGCGCAAACGACTTGATTTGTCGCTTTTCTATTCGGTTTTGAATCGACTCAATCACTGGTCCTGCATTTTCATGCGACGCGATCAAAGGCGGCGAGGTATTCCAGTTATTGCGAAAAACCCCAGTGGCTAACTCGGGATTGTTGGCATTATCAACGAAAAAATTAAACAGACTTCGTACGTCGTACTTAAATGCCGATCGCGCGCCCGTATTCATGTGGGATGAACGATTGGGTAAAGCTTTCAAACCGGCTTGACGAGCCGATGCGAAAATTAAATCTTCCATTATGTTTTCGCGCTGATACAATTCTTGTAAGGTCGACGGTTTAGTTTGAATCTCTACACACAGGGGATCGTAACTAATCTGAAACCACCACCCGTCGCGCATAAGAACATGAAACTCTGGGCCCCATTTACCGCCGGTGTTTTCAACTATGCACCCATAGTGGCGACACTTAGATTTGATAACCTGCGCCAGTGCCTTAGCCGCGGGGTATTCACGACCACGCAAAGCACCCACTTTTTCTGGGCCGTCTTTTTCGTAAATCCAGTCGTTACTAAATTCAAGTTCGCTACCATGGGTAATCCCCGACGGCGTCAGGATTTGAGCGTGAGAAATAGAGATAAAAAAAAGCAGCAGGAGAATGCCCATTCGGATAGAAGTATCACACCTAACTAGCTGATTCTACTGTAGAGATTTAAACAGAGAGCCGTTTTTGGGTACTAGCAGGCGCCAGTACAATCGATAACCTTCTGGATACCGTTTTTATTCAATACTACGCGATAGAGCTGCATTTGTTTTTGCGTATCCACCCCATTTTCCTTAGCGCTATAGTTCACTAGCGCATAGAAGTAGTACATCTTATGGGACGTTTTACGGGTAAACCGTCCTTTTTGATCTAGAATCGTAATATCCTTCATGGGATCATCTAAGAATTTCAAATAGCGTTGTAGGTTAATACGTAGGTTCTCTTGCAATGAAAGAGGATTGTCTTTGCCTTTAGATTTAGGAGCCAGACAATAAACACGTTTTAGAAATAGGACATCCTCTTTGAGATATGATTCCGCTTCCGAAACAGATGCACTTTTACGGCGATGACGGATTATTTCGGGAAGTTCCATTGTCCTAACGGTTTTAAGCCACTCTTTTATATGTCCAATCTGAACGTCTTTTTCTTTGAGTTCGTATTCGAAATCGGGAACGTATTTAGAAATTCTTTTATTCAAAAAGCTTTTTGCAAAATCTTTCAAACGATCGCGAATGGCATACAGCCCCATCGCAAAGAAAATCAACGAGGCCCCTTGAAGTCCCAATTGATAAAAATCAGGGTTGCCCACTTGTTGCAAAACTGCGGCGGAAATACCCGCGATACACGCAGCTAAGGCAGCGGTCGGTTCAGAGAATTTTTTTAGCGACTGAGATTTTTGAACATCGATAAACATTTTTGATTGGAAAAACTTTTTCATTTGGCCTAAACGGACAAGTAAAAGTTCGCTGCTATCTTGGCTCTTTAAATGAGTCGGTGTTAAGCAATGCTTCTTCTGAAAATGCATTTCCTTTTTTTGCAAAATCGATAATTGCAGGTGCAACTGTCGCCAGCCATCAACAAATTTAACACGTTCGGCGGTGTCCAAATTTTTTTGAAAACGCGAGATTTCAAAATCGATTTTACCTAAGGTTTCGATAAAGACGTGGTGGATATATTCATCCAGTAAATTCACAACGGGCGAATTTACTGTCCAATTGGCATCCGTTACGCTTCGAACGCTTTCCATGATCTCAGCAAGATCATCGATTTCCGCCGATATTTCACTGAAAATGGTTTCCGAAACCACATTGTGCGTGCGAGAGTGAATCAGTAATAAATCACGTTTTATTTTACTTGTGCGAGCCTTTAATGTTTCCCCTACGATGCCACCTATAATTTGTACCGCAGAGGTCAACTGCTCTTCTACGTGGGC
>DDTZ01000181.1:7227-9351 GCA_002344565.1 Bdellovibrionaceae bacterium UBA2351
GCCGTCAACATTTCGCGAGAATCTAAACTTTGATTTAATGGAATAAACAAACGCTGCCGAGAATAAAAATCACTAAACAGATCGCCCTTCTCCACTTCACGCATTTGAACGGACGGCGGAAAAAATAAATAGAAATCTAAACGGGCTTCTTGTTCAAAACCGGAAAAATTAAATAAGGATTTAAGTTCTAGATTGTGATTGTCGTGGCGTTTAACTGAAATATCAGCCGCTAATGTGGTCAGGTTGCCTTTAACGATTGAGTCGAGAAGAACGTGCTTGTTAGCTAACGCAGATTCATTAGAATCTGACTCTTTTTCTAATTTAGTTTCGCCTGCTTTTGGGTTCTTATCCCACATTCTGTCCTCTAAACTTAGAACCCGCACGTTCTAACAAAGGTTAATTGTCAGGGTTGTGTTAGGATTATGTCAAGACTATACATAATAATGCATTAAAAAAACAATTCTAACTGCTTGAACTGTCTAGATAATTAAACTTTCTTTAGGTCAACTATTACCGAAAGCTATGGAGCCTGAAGATTATACCGCCTCGCTAAAAAAAGGGACAAAAAATGCCTCGGTCAAATCGATTTATATGGCCTGAAATAATTCTACCAGCCCGACTAGTTAGTAGTCGTTTTCCATTATTAAGTTTTCTCATTCGCTTTTTAACAGGTTCTTATTGGCGGCACTCCACTTGCTTTGAAAATACTCAAGAGGTTTTATGAACGTTTTTTCTAAACATCTTCTAGTGTTAACTTTTATGACATCTTTGTTTGCTGGCGCAACGGGGGCGGATCAATTATATCGACCCGACGCAAAGACCGCTCACTCAGCTACCCCATTTGATACTGGCTATTTTGTACCCATGTCCTTGTTAGACGATATCTTTTTTCTGTACGATTTGCCTAGACGGTTGTTTACTCCAATGAAAGCTCAACAACCCTATAAAATGACCCCGGAAATGATGACCGCATTTGATCCAATTGTAAGTTCAATCACTGACTTCATCGACGAAGAGAAAAAAGGAATCATGGGCCAGTGCGAAGCCACCGGAAAAAAATGCGATTTTACATTTGAAAGTATAAATGGAATCAGTGAACGAGAACTAGCCATCGAAATCACTCGCGCGTCCTATTGTTTTGGCACCGACCCATTTGTTGTTTCATCTAAGATTCGCCAAGAATCCAGATTTGACATGTCGGCCGTTTCTAACACGGGAGCCATCGGTTTGACTCAATTAACAGCGGTGGGACTAAAAGAAATACTCGACCAAATGGGTCTGCGTGGAGAAAAATATGCGTATCTGGATAATAAAGAATACCTAGGCAAAGCGATTGCGTGTTTTGCACAAAAAGCGGCGCCGGCAATTTTAAAAGACTTTCCCAAGATAGAAACAGTGAAGCTAAAAAATGGACGTATTGAATATACGGCAGAGACAATCAAATCATTAAAGGCCTGGGTTCTGCCACGTAAAAACATGCCAAAAAGTGAGGCCCGAAAAGTTCTTATCCAAAGACAACTATTTTTGGGAAACTCCCTTCTTAAAATATATTTAGCGTATTCGAAACAAGTGGCTCCTCAGCGCCCAATGCTCAAACATTACGAGTCAGCACTGCGAATGTTTAATGGCGATAATATCCGAGTAAAGTACGCTAAAGACGTCATCAAGAACGCCCGGTTAGCGCAGACCCTATAAGAGGTCTTTGACTGCAAACGTTCTGCAGTTTAAGGATAAACGAATGAAAACGTGCGAACGATGCGGTCAATCTTTTGGCTGTGATGCCAATATCAAAGACAAAAAATGCTGGTGCATGGAACTGCCCGTCGTTCCAGCATTGCCCGCGCAGTACAAAGATTGCCTTTGCCCGGCATGTTTAAACGAAATCAGTTTGAAAAAAAACAATGGGGACCTTAAAGAAGGCGAAGACTTTTATTTGGAAAAAGGCCTTTTCGTTTTCACTGAAAAGTTTCACCTTAACAAGGGCTACTGTTGTGGTAATGGGTGTCGTCACTGCCCTTATTGACAAAAACTTTGAAGTAGTTGTGACTCGATTTGCGTAAGCACACTCTGTTTTTTGATTACGGCTTGAGCCGTGTAGGGAAAGTTCCATCCTTTTAGTTTAAT
>DDTZ01000144.1:0-4764 GCA_002344565.1 Bdellovibrionaceae bacterium UBA2351
GCTCCAAAAGCGGCTAAAAATCCAATGGTTATCAACAAAGGCCCTAAAAAGAAGCTCGATCTAAAAAAGAAAGACTTCAAACCGGCGGGCAAGTTTGACAAGACGCAGAAGCCGATGCAGAAGGGCGGCAAGGACAACAAGTCAAAAGGCTTTGCTTCGAGCGCTAGCTCTAACGGAAAAAAATTCGACGCCAAAAAACCGGGTCAACAACAAGGACCTGGATTCAAGTTTGCTAAAAAAGAAGTTCGTATCGAACAATCAAGCAAGCAAGAGTATCTGAAAAAGAAAGAACAAAAAAAGAAAGAACAAGAAAATTCTCAGTTAATGCGTAAACAGCAAACAGGCAAAGTGGAAACTCCACCTCCCGCTAAAGGCAAAGCTCCGGCAGCCGCTGTTGAAAATACGAAACCGGCTAAAAAAGCGGAAACAAAAGTCGCCGCCTCTGCCGGTCGTAAGAGCAAGAAACCTAAAGAAGAGAATGAATTAGATGACGTGTTCATCGATGATTCCGGTAGTAGTGAAATTGAAGAGTACGAAGACGAGTTAAAAGCCGTTGAGGAGCTCGACAATGAGACGGACGATGATATTCTTTTAGAAGCAGAAACTAAAGAGAAAAAATACGAAGATATCGAATTAACGGATGCTGAAGGAAATAAACTCTGCCGGTCTCGTGATTGCGATCAAATTTCAACTGTGGATGGCTATTGTCGATACCACTACTTGTTGTTCTGGAAGAATATCCAAGTACGTAAGAAAATCCTTCAAGATGGTAAGTTAAGTCGTTACATCGAAGACTTAACATCACGTTACCCGGATAAGTTCCTTGAGATGATCCGACGTGATTTACGTAGCCAAAAAGATTTCTTAGCTGCTATCCAAGAACTTGAGATCGACGAATCGAATCTGGATGGAGACTTTGAAGAGGATACGCAAAGCTTTATTGACGAAGTTCGCGGAGTTAATGAAGGAACAAGTATCGAAGAAGAGTTTGAATAATCTATGTCCGCATCGTTACAGTTTATAAAAGCGGCGATTAAAGAACCATTTCAAATATCGACGCTATTTCAAACAGGTCCGGCGACAGTCAACAGATTACTGTCGCCATTACACTTAGATAATCACTGTTCTGTTCTAGAGTTGGGTGTTGGTGCGGGTGCCGTAACAAAAAAAGCCCATAAGTTAATGAAGAACAAAGACAAATACTTGGGTTTTGAGATTAATGCCGATTTGTTTACCTATGTCAGTGGCGAGTACAAAGACTTTCAATTTGTATGTGCTTCAGCTGAAGCTCTTTCTGATTATACTAAAAACCGTAAATTCGACTTGGTTGTTTCAACATTACCATGGTCATTATTCGACGATTTCATGAGAAAAAATATTTTAAATGAAATTTCTAAACACCTAGAGAAGGGTGGATATTTTAAGACCTATATGGTTTGCAATGCCTTGTTGACTAAGTCGGGACGTCTATTTCAGGAACAGTTGCAAGAGCGTTTTGATGTCACTTCGCGGTGGGTATTTTTTAATGCCCCACCGGCAAAAGTTTTTGAATGTCGTGCAAAAGTCGGTAAAAAGATTTAATTACCGACTCTCTTGATTACAATAATTCTTTAAATGCTGGAATCGCGACCAGTTTTTTTAATAAATAGTATTGTGTTACTTTGCTATTCGAAGCGCCTTGGAAAATATGTGTTTTGTCCAATGGCAGACCGTCTCTGCCTAACTGCACAGATTGATTTCTGCGATGTTTCATGTCGGTTAGAACGTTTTCAGCCAGACCTGGGTTGTTGTGACAGATGTATACCATCTCGTTATTAAGTTTGGTTGAACGAGGGTCTACATTGTAGGTACCGATCAGTGTCGTGTGTCCGTCTACAACAGCACGTTTTGAATGTGTTCCCCAGATTGCCGGTTTGTCATAGGCTGGATACTTCATGTACTCTGGATCTGGCGCCTCGCCACGATAAAGCCACATATCAATTCCACGTGATGTGAGTTGGCTTACCATAGGTTGAAGAGCCGCGACTGTGTAGCTGGCGTCTGTCGACTGAAGACTGTTGGTTTGAACCGACATTTTAAAGCCAGGGATCGCTAGCAGAGCGCTGAATAGCTGATTGCCAGTTTCTGTGATAACAAAGTATGGCGATTCGATATCTAGTGATTTCTTGGCTGTCATGACAACAGACTTGATCGCATTAAATGTACGACGAGAGTCTTGAGTGTCGCTCGGGTAATCCGACGCAAATGTTGAATCATTGCAGACAGTGCGATATTGAGTCGCTAGCAGTGACTTGCCCCAGGTATTGACCACGTTTAAAAAGTCAGCGTCACGCGGAGTTGGTGTGATCATGTTAAGAGCTTTTTTGATTTTCTTTTGGTATTCGGGGTCGTTTTTGCCTAGTTTGCCACGAGGAACGATGAATTTCGGCTCTGCGCTCAATGGGCTGTACCAATAGGCTTCAAAACTTTCATCAAGCACTTTGGCCATGCTGCCTTTGATATAGATATCTGTATCTAGGAAGTTGTATGTTGGCGAAAGATCGAAATACTCTGAGCCGATGTTACGGCCGCCAGTGATGGCTTCTGCGCCATCAACAATCAAAGATTTTCTGTGATTTCGTTGGTTAGCTTTCATGAAGTTTTTCAAAGGGCTTTCTTCTGCATTGTAATAACGAACTTTGATTTTGTTTTCATTTAAGATCGACGCGTAGTCGTCTTTTAACTTTAGTACAGTGGATGATGAGTCTAAAAGAATACGAACACGAATTTTTTCGCTAGGATTGTTTTCCGATGGTTCGTTCGCTTTTTTGATTAACTCCTGAGTAATCAAACGCGCTGCCGGGTCTGAATCCGCTTTATAAATGAAGTACTCAAGATCGATAGAGTTTTTAGCCCCACGGATCATCTCGATTCGTTTTTGAAGAGCCGCTATTCCGCTCGCTAAATGAATTACCTCTTGAGGATCAGTTGAACGACGGAAAATGCTTTCTTCTTTGTAAACAATATTGCCGTAGTTTCCTTGAATATTGCGATAAAGCTCTTTCGCAAGATCCACCTTTGCTGAGGCTTCTTTGCGTTCGCCATTTTTGTCGTACATTAAAATTGGATGTAGAGGCTTGTTCGGGAAAGCTTGGGCCATAACGTGGTCAGGACTGATGGTGTGACGTCCGACGCTTTTTGATGTTGGCCATTCTAGATCAGTAAAGATGACATAGGCTAATTCAGAGCAAACGATTTTGTTTTTAGTGTTAACATCGAAATTGAAATCATATGGTTTGCCGAATTGTTCGTTTGAGTTAACGGCATAGAGTTTCTTTTGCTCGGCGGTAAGAGGGGTGACACTACGGATAATAAGAAGTTCATCGATATCTAGGAAGTGTTCTAGAGAGTTCAACTGAACTCCAGCAAGAGCATCCTTTGTTAAACCTTTGCGTGAATCATAGCGAAGGGCTTCGAGGATCGTTTCACCGCGTTCAATTTGTTGCTTCATTTCTGGACGGAAATAGTCCCATAATCCCTGGGCTTGAAGCTGTTGCTTGGTACCCATGTAAACGGCAACGTGGCCATAGTATCCGGGGATAAAGCTATCAGTGGCACGGAATGGAGTTTTCTCTAATAAAATATCAAATGGTTGAAGTTTTGAAATGATGTAAGCTTTTTCCGAAGCCGAAAGGGATGCTAGGTGGCCGTCTCGCTTTTCTTTCTTAACGGCGCCAGCAGCATTCCCAAACACGAAGCTCAGCGCAAATGTACTGGCGCGGCCCACGTATTTAGTTAAGTCGACAGCTTGGCGTACGCGGCGATCCCAACGCTCGCTCCATGGATCAGATAGATCGCCATCTTTTAGCATAAAGTTGTAGAAGGCGCTTTCTAAGATAATTTTATTTAATTCGTCTTCGTAGGACGATACTGTGATTTTATATTGATTTTTTAGGTTGTAGTCTGTTGCGAATAAGTTCATTGCACGCGCGAGCATTTTTCTTTGAGTTGGCTCAACGAAACTTTTTGTGATTTCATCAAACTTCTTTTTGTACTCGGGGCGGGCGTCGAACTTTAGTTTGTTTCTTGATGCTGGGTTTTCATAATGGGGGTTAATGCCTACTAAAAAATTGTCGTATAGAACTAGGGCTGCCGCTAAAGAAATTCTGAGACCAAACAATGTATCGCGGCCGTAGTTGTCTTTAGGGTTTAGGATATATTTTAGGTCACCCGTTGTCTTTGCAGAGGAAACCTCACTGAACGAAACTTTGGTTTGCGCTTTGTCGACAACAAGGTATTGAAAGTTGCTTACTATACCAAATAGGTTTTCTCGAAGCTTTAAATAACTTCTGGCTGCCGCAAAGAACTCATTGGTATCTTTTGAGGACATGGGCGTGTCTTTAGCAACACTAGTTCTAATGAGTGCATCGAATTTTTTGCTTTCTTCCCGCCAAGCTAGAGATTCGGTAATGCTGGGAACAAGTTTACGTTGATACAAATCGATGTATTCTTTTTTAACAGGATATTCAGATTGTGGATCGCGATCAGAGGTCTTCTGACTAGAAACACATGACATTAGAATTGAAAAGAAACATGCTAATATGACAATTTTTTTCATAATAGTCCTTTCTGATTTTTTATAGATACAATTTGGGATCGGCAGCTCATTCAAGGCACTGAATAGCAGGCGTGGATTACTCTACGTAGGTAAGGCTAGTAAATCTTGGAATCGACTTCAGGAGTCGTGTTGGGGTAACCTATGGTCTAGGTGGTTGAATGAGAAAG
>DDTZ01000144.1:5152-22509 GCA_002344565.1 Bdellovibrionaceae bacterium UBA2351
GAAAATCTAGCCAAGCGAGCACAAAAAGCCGAAAGCCTATATCTGACTGAACTTAAAGACACCGGTGAATACAGAGTTTTCTCGTTTTCAGATTTCAAGGCTGGCTACACGGCAATGATAGATAAAGACACTCTTGTCCTGCTTTGCAAAGCCGTCGGCGGCGGCACAGCTCGAAATTTCAAAGTCAGCAATCGCACGGGTCACAAAATCCTATACTTCGAATACGACGAAGGCAGCGGCATCAACCGCCGAAAAAAGGCCCAATACAGCCTAGGCACAAAAAAGTCCCTAGTAACCGACGAAAACTAAAGTCAGCTGCTAGGTTTTTGAAACGCACTGGGTTGCAAAAACCTAGCAGCTGACTTTAAAAAGAAAACCCGCATCCGGAAAGGAATGCGGGTCGAAGATTCTATCGGAATGGAAACTTAACTACAATTTAGTGTGTAGGGTGTCCTTCTTGGAATTGTTCGTGTTCTGTTGAGCCCTTCAATGCCGAAGTTGAACCTGTGCCTTCAGTGATTACATTTAACACTTGGTCAAAGTATCCTGTGCCTACTTCTTGTTGGTGTTTTACGGCTGTGTAACCTTCTGGGGCTGCCGCGAATTCTTTTTCTTGTAAGTCTACGTAAGCTGGCATTCCTGTCGCTGCGTAACCTTGAGCTAAGTTGAAAGTATGGTAATTGATTAAATGCCATCCAGCTAATGTGATGAATTGGAATTTGAAACCCCACTCGCCCAATTGTTTTTGGAAACGAGCGATATCCGCATCTGATAAGTTCTTTTTCCAGTTGAATGACGGAGAGCAGTTGTACGCCAACAATTTTCCCGGGTATTTAGCGTGGATTGCTTTTGCAAAGGCTTCTGCTTCTTTCAAGTTTGGAGTCGAAGTTTCAAACCACAATACGTCAGCGTATTCTGCATAAGCCAAGCTTCTTGCGATTGCGTAGTCATTGCCCCCTTTGATCATATAGTAGCCTTCTGGAGTACGTTCACCAGTCAAGAATGGTTTGTCTGCGGGATCGATATCTGATGTCATCAAATTCGCTGATTGGGCATCTGTTCGAGCGATGATCACAGATGGCACATTTAATACGTCAGCCGCTAAACGAGCTGATTGTAAAGTGCGTACAAACGTTGACGTTGGAACTAGAACCTTGCCTGCCAAGTGACCGCATTTTTTTTCTGCTGCTAATTGATCTTCAAAGTGAACGCCCGACGCGCCCGCAGTGATCATTGATTTCATCAATTCGAATGCATGCAAAGGACCGCCGAAGCCAGCTTCAGCATCGGCCACGATCGGTGCGTACCAGTCAGTACCTTTTTGAGGGCCTTTCGTGTTTTGACGATCGATTTGATCTGCGCGTTGGAATGCATTGTTGATACGTTGAACTACCTGTGGAACTGAATTTGATGGATATAAAGATTGGTCTGGGTAAGTTTGACCAGACATATTGTTGTCAGCCGCTACCTGCCAACCAGATAGGTAGATAGATTTTAAACCACCTTTAACCATTTGAACGGCTTGTGCGCCAGTTAAAGCGCCAAATGTATTTACATAGGCTTCAGTGTTTAAGTACGTCCAAAGCTTCTTAGAACCATGAGCTGCAATTGAGTGTTCGATTGGAAGAGATGTACGCAGTGATACTACGTGTTCTGGAGTGTAATTTCGTGTGATGCCTTTCCAGCGACTGTCTGTGGTCCAAGACTGTTTTAGTGTTTGAACTTGTTGTTGTTCCCATTGTTGCATGCGTGCTCCTTGTGTTTGTTAATCCTTTTAGGGTTAAGTTAAATCTTTATATGAATGCGTGGTTAGGAACTCTGGGAATTCGTTAGTTAAAACTAACTGATCCAAAATTTCAGAGGCCTTGTCCAGGTACTGCGTAGTGAACTGGTCTTTGATTTTAGCCAACTCCTGGGTTTTCAATTCATGGTACAGCGCTGGTGTAAATGGACGTCCATCGCTTAAGGCCACGTTGAACTTAAGCCATTGCCAAATTTCACTGCGCGAAATTTCTGCCGTCGCAGCGTCTTCCATCAAATTATAAAGAGCCGCAGCTCCGGTTCCGCTTAACCAGCGGTCGATATAAAGCAAGGACACATTGATGTTGGTTCGCACACCGTTTTCAGTGACTTTGCCTTCTGGAACATGAGTATCTAGAATTTGCTCAGGCGTAATTTGAATCGATAGCTGTTTGTGTTTTTGATTGTCGGCTTGGCCTAAAACAGCATCAAATTCAGTGCGTGCGATTGCGATCAAATCCGGATGCGCTACCCATGTCCCGTCAAAACCTAACAGGGCTTCGCGTTTTTTATCGGCTTTGATTTGTTCGATGGCTTTCGCTGTGACATCGGGTTCGTTGCGGTTAGGGATAAAGGCAGCCATTCCACCAATGGCGTGAGCGCCCCGACTGTGACAGGTTTTAACTAGTAGTTCACAGTAGGCCTTCATGAAAGATAGATTCATTGTCACTTGCTGGCGATCCGGGAAGATGAATTTTCTATTGTTTTTGAATTTCTTGATAAAACTAAAAATATAGTCCCAGCGTCCGGCATTTAAACCCGCCATGTGATCTTTTAATGAATACAGAATTTCATCCATCTGAAGGGCTGCTAGGCATGTTTCGATAAGAACTGTAGCTCGAATAGTACCTTTAGGGATTTCGAGTTCAGCTTGAGCCCATTCGAAAACCTCATTCCACCATTGTGCTTCTAAATAAGATTCCATTTTTGGCAAGTAATAGTACGGACCCGAGGCGTGTTTGATTTTGGTTTTTGCAGTTAGGATGAAGTTTAAACCGAAATCAAATAGAGAAGCGCTCATCGGCTCAGAATCAAATTCGATGTTTTTCTCTTCTAAATGCAACCCTCTTGGGCGTACTAATAGAGTCGCGATAGTTTGATTCAAAGAATAAGCCTTTCCTTTGCCGCCGTTGAAGGTCAGATTTTTATCTGCCGCTAACATTAGACTATAGTGGCCAGCAACGACGTTTTCCCAAGTTGGAGAAAGCGCATCTTCTAAATCTGCCATAAATACGTCGGCACCCGAGTTCAAGGCGTTTACGATCATTTTAGCTTCGGCGGGACCTGTGATTTCGACTTTACGTTTGCTCAAATCCGCAGGGCAATCAGCCACTTTCCAGTTCGAATTGCGAATATACGCGGTTTCGTTTGGGAATTGAGGAATAAATCCCGAATCAATTTTCTTTGCTAGTGTGAAGCGATCTTGAAGTAGCTTTTTTCGCTGAGGGTTGAACTGCTTGTGAAGTTTTTCAAGGAACGCTAGAATTGTTGGTGTTAAAACCGCATCGGTAATTTGTTGTTCAGATAAGTTAAAATTTTCATGAGAGTAATTTTTGAAAACAAATTTTTTTTGAACTATACTTTTTTGCATAACTAAATTCGTGGCATAAAAAAAATAGGAAAGGTACAAAAAATTTTTCTCTGCATGTAGTTAGAGCGCTCACTCTAACTGCTTGAAAAAAATTCTTGATGTAAAAACATTCGACAGTTTTTGTCGTTTGCGACGAGCTTGAAAGTGAATCAAAGTGCTTTAAACCCTTGAGTAGGCGGCCTTTCGTTTGCTTAAGTATTTACTCTGAATCGGGGTGGGCGTGAAACAGAGTATTCTATTCTTGGGCATTTTTTTTCTTCTGCTATCAAGCTGTGGTCAAAAAAATAATTCTGGAAATTTAGAAATTAACAAAAAACAAAGCATTATCAACGGGCTTGAAGTCACAAGTTCTGATCCCATCGCCAAGTATACGGTTCTAATTCATTCCTACCAATTATCCAAAAATACTGATCCTAAACCAAATGGTTTTAGTTTGTGTACGGGCGTGATTATCGGCAAGAAAACTATTCTGACGGCAGCGCACTGTTTATCAAAAGAAGATCCTGTTAAAAAAATCAGTGTGATGGAGGTTTTCTTTGGGCTTTCGTCGGAGACGTTGAAAAATGCGCCTAAGGCATTTGGGACATTAGTGAGTCCGCATCCTTATTATAAGAGTGATACGCTTTCCGAAAATTTTGATTTAGCCGTTGTAAAGTTGGCGACGGAAATTCCATCTGGTTTTTCGCCAATATCTATTTTGCCAAGTGAGGTTGAATTGCAGGTGGGCGATATGGTTTTTCCAGCCGGTTACGGTCGTTCCACTGACCTCGGTGTAAACAACGCGCCAACGGCATCCTATCGTTTGAATAAATCGGCGGGTCTGCGAATCTCTGAAGATTGGGGAACATTTTTTTACGTCGATCAAGTAAAAGGCTCGGGCGTGTGCAGTGGAGATTCGGGTGGACCTACATTTGTGCAGAGTAAAGGAAAACTTTATTTAGTTGGCATAACCCACGGATTTGCAATTGAAAAAGGAAAGCCGAGTACCTGTTTGAGTAAAGGTATGCTCGTTAAAGTTCAGACCTATAAAGCTTGGATCTTAAAAACAATGGGAACTGAAAATTAGTGAAGGTGCTGGTCGCCTTCGCCGTGTTCAATGTCGTTATCAGCAAACGCTTTTTCTGTTTTCTTGAGTTCGATGATTTTCTCTAGAGTTTCAGCATCATACTGTTCCGAGAAATTGTATGCATCTAACTCGTCGACGTCAGCGTCGAGTTCGTTTACCAACGCATTACCTTGTTTAGATAACCACTCATCCGCCATTGACTCAAGTTTTGAGTTTTCTGTCGAGTATTGAAAGTGAAAAATATCTTTACCTGATGACAGAGGTTTCCAAAGTACCGGTAGCGTTTCTTCGTATTCGGAGTTCTCAAAGCCGTCTTTAGCGAAAAATTCAGTGAATAAAGAGTCTAGAAAGTCTAAACCGCTGTTTAATTTGTTTAGGACTTGGTCTTTAGCTTCAGGGATGTCGAAAGCCAATTCGAAATTATGCTGTTTTAAGCGGCCTTTCGGTAGGAAGCCAACACGAACGACGACTTCTTTTTCATACACGCGGCCTTCAAAAACGACGTCAGAACCATTTAATTCCTTTTCGTACTTAGAAGCCAAAGTCGAATGAACATTTTCCATGTATTCTTGAGGAAGACTGGTCCATTTTTTTGAGTCAGTTCTACGAGCGCGCATAATCCCTCCCAGAAGGTGTTTGGAAGCGGATTTTATATATGAAGCTTCCGTTTGACACAACGGGTTTTTTCCCATATGACTTTTTTTCCCAAGACGTAGGCGGTACACGTGGAAACTACAATCGAAAATCAGGCGTTTTCTTATAAAAATCAAGATATTGGCAATGGTCGTGGTGTTTACATTTCTACCTATGGATGCCAGATGAATGTGAACGATTCTGATCGTATGTACTCGCTATTAGAAATGGCCAACTTCACGCCGGTGGATAACCCATTAGAAGCGTCAGTCATCATCATTAATTCGTGCTCGATCCGTGAAAAACCGGTTCATAAAGTATACTCAGAGGTCGGTAAGTACAAGCGTCTCAAAGACCAAAACCCAAAATTAAAAATCGGAATCGGTGGCTGCGTAGGTCAGCAGGAAAAAGATAAGCTGATCAAAAATCAACCTTTAATCGATTTCGTATTTGGTACCGACACTATCGATACACTACCTGATATTTTGCAAAATTTGATTGAACAGGAAAGTAAGCGTAAAGAAGAAAAAAGCAAGATCGTAAAAGCGGGTTTTGCTCATCGGGATCCGTATCACGTGGAAACGTTAGTTAGAAATCCAGGTGTATCGACGTTTGTTAATATAACTAAGGGTTGTGATAATTTCTGTACGTTTTGCGTCGTTCCGTTCACTCGTGGTCGTGAAAAAAGTCGCCCTAAAACCCACATCATGCAAGACATTCAAACGCTAGCTAAACGTGGTGTAAAAGAAATCACTCTGCTTGGTCAAAACGTGAATTCGTACGAAAGCGAATGTGGTACAAATTTAGCGCAATTGATGAAATCCATTGCGGTGGAAACTCCGATTGAGCGCATTCGTTTCACGACGTCGCACCCTAAAGATTTCGATCAAGAATTGATGGACGTAATTGCTCAGCATCCAGATAAAATTTGTGAATATATCCATTTGCCATTCCAAAGCGGGAACTCGCGTATTTTAAATTTGATGAACCGTGGATATACGCGCGAAGAGTATCTTGAAAAAATCGCGATGATTAAAAAAACGATTCCAAATGTGGTGCTTTCAACAGACATCATTTGTGGTTTCCCAGGGGAAACGGAAGAAGAATTCCAGGACACCTTGTCGCTGGTTCAAGAAGTGGGTTATGAAACAATATTTGCATTCATGTATTCACCACGTCCAAATACCAAAGCGGCAAAGTTTGAGGATCAAGTTCCAGAAGAAGTGAAATCTGAACGTTTGCAACGCCTGTTTGAATCCCACAACAAAATGGCGTTTGAATTAGCGCGTGCGTATGAAAACCGCGTATTAGATATTTTAGTAGAAAAGAAACATGATGATGACGATAAACCACGCGAAGGCATGATTAAATATTCAGGTCGTAGTCGTCAAAATAAGCTGGTGTATTTTGAGGCACCGGAAGCTGAGCAGGGTATGATTGGCCGCACGGTCAATGTAAAAATCACAAAAGCCTACCCGGCAGTTTTTAGAGGAGAAATGGTTGGATCAATTAACTAAAAAGCGTCTTAAAATCGAATTTCCAGAGCTGAAGAAAGCTCTGGGTGCTGAATTTCGTTTTGATGATGTTCAGGATGAAGAGTCATTCCATCAGGATGACCTGATTCACCTGTTGCCGTACGGTATTTCGGTGGCGGCCGATTTAAAAAATACGTTCTTCTTTTTGAAGGATAAACCTCAGCATTTAACTCTTCCGGTGATGGTAAATCCAGTGGAAGCGAGTTTAATTCTAGCTCAGCTAAATTTAGCTCCCGACATGCAACTGGCGCAGCCTCATCGAGCCATGGCGATCATGCTGCAAACGCTTGGCGTTGAGTTAAAACAGTGTGTATTTGTGCAAACAAAAGGCAATCGTCAGCTGGTTCGATTGTATTTTACGGGTAGCAGGAGTGCGAGCTCTATCAAATTGTACGCTGATCAAGCGATGAGCCTGTGTATCGCCCTAAGGGTGCCTATATTTGCGACTTTGAACTTTATTAACAAAGCTAAAGTCGTTCAGGTGGAAGGCGATGATTTGACAAAAAATCTGATCGAAAATCAAAAAATGTTATTGAAAAATACCACATATCTTCAATAAACTAGGGCATGTCACTCATCCGTACGGCCCGAGGTTTTACACCGAAAATTCACCCTAGTGTTTTTGTCGCTGAGAGCGCTAATATTATTGGCGATGTTGAAATTGGCGAACAAAGTTCTGTTTGGTATCAAACAGTGATTCGCGGCGATGTCATGCCGATTCGAATTGGTAACTCAACCAACATTCAAGATGGCTCCATTATTCATGGAACCTTTAATAAATATGGAACCACAATTGGAAACGAAGTCACTATTGGCCACCAAGTGGTCTTGCACGGAACCACGGTTTCAGATCGTTGTTTGATTGGAATGGGCAGCATTTTGATGGACGGAAGTTTCATCGCTAAGAATTGCATCGTCGGTGCGGGATCTTTAGTGACCGAAGGTTTTCGTTGTGAAGACGAAGGTTGGTTGATTTTAGGTCGTCCAGCCAAAGCCGTAAGAAAATTAAAAACAGAAGAATTAAATTTTTTAAAACAGTCCGCAGATAATTACCGTTTGTACACAACGTGGTACTAACAGAAAGGGGTTCGCACATGGATCAAAAAATTCCTTATGCATTAACGTTCGATGATATCTTGCTGCTGCCTCAGTATTCGGAAATCGTTCCGACCGAGATTACACCAAGGTCGTTCTTTGCTCGCGACAAGTATCTAAACACGCCGATTATTTCGGCGGCGATGGATACTGTAACGGAAAATAAAATTGCCCGTATCATGGCGCAATTAGGTGGTCTAGGGATCATCCACAAGAACATGGATATTGATAAACAAGTCCTTGAAGTTGAAAAAGTTAAAAAATACGAAAGTGGTATGATTCAAGATCCAATCACGTTGGGTCCAAAAGAAAAAGTCAGTGCGGCGCTAGCATTAATGTCTAAATACTCGATTAGCGGTGTACCTATTACAATGGGTAAAATGCTAGTGGGTATTTTAACAAATCGGGATTTGCGTTTTGAAACGAATGTGGATCAACCGATTGAAAATATCATGACCAAAGAAAATCTAGTGACGACTCAAGAGGGAACAACTCTTGAGCAAGCAAAAAAGATTTTGCAAAAACACCGTATCGAAAAATTACCAGTAGTGAATCAAAAAGGTGAACTAAAAGGATTAATTACCATCAAAGACATCGAAAAAGCACAAGCGTTCCCAGGTGCTACTAAAGATTCTCATGGTCGCTTGTTTGTGGGCGCTGCGATTGGAGTTGGTCCAGAAGCACGAGAGCGTGCCGAAGCATTGATCGCTGCGCACTTAGATGTGCTCTGTATCGATACAGCTCACGGTCACTCAAAAAATGTACTTGAAATGGTGAAGTCTGTCCGTGCGG
Source organism: Bdellovibrionaceae bacterium UBA2351 (assembly GCA_002344565.1). GTDB lineage: Bacteria > Bdellovibrionota > Bdellovibrionia > Bdellovibrionales > Bdellovibrionaceae > UBA2316. Next base: position 13,665 of record DDTZ01000144.1, read on the forward strand.
CTCATCAGGATGTCACTATCGTTGCGGGTAACGTGGTAACTGGAGAAGCAACTGAAGCTTTAATCAAAGCCGGTGTTGATATTGTTAAAGTGGGTGTGGGCCCGGGCAGTATCTGTACGACTCGTATCGTAGCGGGAGTCGGAATGCCGCAAATTTCTGCTGTTGTGGAGTGCGCGGCCGTGGCTAAAAAATTAGGTAAAACAATTATCGCCGATGGCGGTATTAAGTTTTCGGGTGATATTGCTAAAGCATTAGCCTTGGGTGCAAACACAGTCATGATCGGAAACTTATTGGCTGGCGCCGAAGAATCACCTGGCGAAACGATTTTATATCAAGGTCGTACCTACAAAATGTACCGTGGTATGGGTTCACTGGCGGCGATGCAAAAAGGATCAAAAGATCGCTACGGGCAAGCGGACGTAGCCGAATTTGATAAGCTTGTACCAGAAGGTATTGAAGGCAAAGTGCCGTACAAAGGGAATGCCTCTGCGATCATTCATCAATTAGTGGGTGGATTGAAATCAGGTATGGGCTACATCGGCGCGAAAAATATTGAAGAACTTCAAAAGCGCGCGAAGTTTGTGCAAATCACATCGCAAGGCCTACGTGAGTCGCATGTTCACGATGTAAGTATCACTAAAGAAGCTCCTAACTATAGATTGGAATAGTAATGCAGACGAATGGGTTTTTAATTTTAGATTTTGGTTCTCAGGTGACTCAGCTGATCGCGCGTCGTTTGCGCGAGATGGGTTATTATAGCGAGATCAAACATTATGCTCATCCCATTGAGGACATTAAAAAGAGCAACTATGCCGGCATCATCCTGAGCGGTGGGCCACATTCCGTTTACGAACAAGGATCGCCTTATCGCAGTGTTAAAGAGTTAATCGATTTAGCGCCGGTCATGGGCATTTGTTACGGTATGCAGTTAATCTGTCATGATTTAGGCGGCAAAGTAGAACCCGCAAAGCATCGTGAGTATGGTTACAAAACGGTAAAGTGGAATAAGTCTCCATTTAAAGATAACTCCCTAGAGCAACCGGTGTGGATGAGTCATGGTGATGTCGTTGTAAATGTACCAGACGGATACAAAGTGACAGCGGAAACGGATGATCATCCGGCGGCAATGGAAAAGGGCGACGTGTTTGCTGTGCAATTCCATCCTGAAGTTGTGCATACTCAGCGTGGTGATGAGATCCTTCATTACTTTATTGATAAAACCAAAGCGCAGAAAAATTGGAAGGTAGATGATTTCTTAAAATCCATCCAAGATCGTGTGCGTGCCGAAGTCGGCTCTAATCAGCATATTCTGTGCGCGCTTTCGGGTGGTGTGGATTCAAGTGTTCTAGCGGTGTTGTTGACTCGTGTATTTGGAAAAGAACGTGTGCACTGTGTGTTTGTTAATAACGGATTACTGCGTAAGAACGAATTTGAAAATGTCATTAAATCCTACGAGAGCCTTGGTTTAAACCTGCGGCCGGTCGATGCCTCTGACGAATTCCTAACTGGATTGAAAGGTCTAACGGATCCAGAGAAAAAACGTAAAGCCATTGGTCGTATTTTTATTGAAGTATTTGATAAAGCCGTTCAGCGTATTTTAGAAGAAGATAAAGTCGAGATTCATTTCCTGGCGCAGGGGACGTTGTATCCCGATGTTATTGAAAGCGTGTCAACGACGGGGTCATCAGTAACGATTAAGTCGCACCATAATGTGGGTGGGTTGCCTGAAAAACTGAATTTCAAATTGTTAGAGCCATTTCGTATGCTGTTCAAAGATGAAGTGCGCCGTTTAGGCTTAGCTTTAAATTTGACGGACGAGCTGGTCGGTCGTCATCCCTTCCCTGGGCCGGGTCTTTCGATCCGCGTGATCGGTGAAGTTACGAAAGAAAAATTAGCCGTGTTAAAAGAGGCCGATGCGATTTACATCGACTACTTACGCGAGAAAAAATTATATCCGAAAATTTGGCAGGCGTTCTGCGTTCTGACTCCGGTGCAAACAGTCGGCGTGATGGGTGACGGGCGTACGTATGACAATGTTCTTGCGATTCGTGCGGTCACTGCGACCGATGGAATGACCGCCGATTGGTTTGAATTTGAAACAAAAGATTTAAAAGAAATTTCAACTCGTATCACGAACAAAGTTAAAGGCGTTTCACGTGTGGTGTACGACATTACCAGTAAACCACCGTCAACGATAGAATGGGAATAGTGAATGTCTGAAAAGATTCCATTTGTTCATTTACATGTGCATTCTGAGTACTCGGTACTCGAGGCCACACCGCGTGTAAAACAGATTGCTAAAAAAGCGGCCGAAATGGGCATGTCGGCCGTTGCCTTAACGGACAACGGCTCGATGTTCGGTGCGATTGAGTTTTATTTTGCGTGTAAAGATGCGGGTGTAAATCCTATTTTGGGTTTAGATGCCTATGTGTGTGAAAACCGTCTCGAGAAAAAAGCCGATCGTGATGCGTTTATGGGCCCGCGGCGTCTGGTGCTACTGGCTAAAAACATCGAAGGTTATCGTAACCTGTGTCAACTGAGTTCGATTGGCTATCAAGAGGGGTTTTATTGGAAGCCTCGTATTGACTATGAGGTTTTAAAAAAATATTCAGAAAACCTAATCGCACTCAGTGGTGGCAATCGTGGTGAGCTGATTGATACCTACTTGAAAGAAGGGGCGGACGCAGCGGAAGCTAAGGCTCTTCGTCTGAAAGAAATCTTTGGTGCTAATTTTTACATTGAGTTAAGTCGTACGATTCACGCGCAAGGCTCGGACGTGGATTCGTTCCTAATTGGACTTAGTCGCAAACTTGATATTCCGGTCGTAGCGGCGAATGATGTGCATTATTTAAATCAAGAAGATCAAGTCGCACAGGAAGTTTTGATCTGTATTGGGACCAATAGAACTCTGTCGGATGAATCGCGCTATAGACTGGGCAGTAACGAGTTTTATTTTAAAGCGCCTCATGTGATGCATGAACTATTCGAAGATATTCCCGAAGCAGTTACGAACACGCACGTGATCGCTGATAGCGTAAATATAAAATTCAACTTGAAAGATGCTAATGGTAAACCGATTTACCATTTACCAACGTTCCCTACCGAAGCCGGTCGTTCCGTAAAGGAAGAGATGGCGGTCAGATCCCTGGAAGGTTTAAAACAGCGTTTTGTTGAAGCCAAACTACGTGGCGAAGAAATTCCGCCAGAACAAGAGCCCGCTTATATCGATCGTTTAAATTTCGAGTTAGGTGTTATCGACAAAATGGGGTTCAATGGTTATTTCTTGATCGTCCAAGACTTCATTAATTGGGCAAAAAATAACGATATTCCGGTTGGTCCTGGCCGGGGTTCTGGTGCGGGCTCGATCGTCGCGTATTCGTTGCGTATCACTGATCTAGATCCGATTCCCAATTTCTTGCTGTTTGAGCGTTTCTTAAATCCTGAACGTATCAGCATGCCCGACTTCGATATCGATTTTTGCCAAGATCGTCGCGGCGAAGTGATCAACTACGTTACACAAAAATACGGCGTGCAATCGGTATCGCAGATTATTACCTATGGTAAATTGCAAGCGCGTGCCGCCATCAAAGACGTCGGCCGTGTCCTTGGATTAACATTTGCGGAAGTGGATTTAGTGACAAAATTGATTCCTGATAAATTAGGTATCAATTTAAAAGAAGCTCTTGAGATGGAGCCGCGTATTCAAGAAATGGCGGATATGAATCCGACCGTTGCGACGTTGTTAGATTTAGCTCAGCGGGTGGAAGGTTTAGTTCGTCATGCGGGTATCCATGCGGCCGGCGTTATCATCGCCGATGGTCAGCTGGTGACTCATGCGCCTTTGTATAAGGGTGCTGACGGCGAAAACGTGGTTCAGTACGACATGAAACATGCCGAGAAAATCGGACTGATCAAGTTCGACTTCCTTGGTTTAAAAACGCTGACTCATATTCACTATGCGTTGCAGATGATTAAGAAGAATCATCACAAAGATATCAAAAGTAATTTAATTAACATCAATGATCCTAAAATCTATGAACTGCTTTCGCGCGGGGATACCGCCGGGATTTTCCAGTTCGAGGGTGAAGGTATCACGGATGCGACTCGAAAGATCAAGCCATCCAGTTTTGCGGATATTACGGCGATTACATCATTGTATCGTCCGGGTCCGATGGCGAATATCCCTGAATACACGAAACGTAAACACAAAGAAGCCCCAATAGAATATCTGCTAGACGATACTAAAAAAGTCCTAGAAGAGACCTACGGTATCATGGTCTATCAGGAACAGGTTATGGGTATTGCCTCGCTGATCGCTGGTTACTCGCTGGGTGAAGCGGATATGCTTCGTCGTGCGATGGGTAAAAAGATCAAAGAAGAGATGGATCAACACCGTATCCGTTTCTTAAAGGGTGCAAAAGAAAAAGGTCACGACACTAAGAAATCGGAAGAGCTGTTCGAGTTAATGTATAAGTTCGCGGATTATGGTTTCAATAAATCCCACGCGGCCGCGTATTCCGTGGTTACGGCGCAAACGGCTTGGATTAAAGCATTCTATCCTGCCGAATTTTTTGCTGCATTATTATCTACTGAGATCGGTGATACAGATAAAGTCGTTAAGTACGTTAAGGATTGTCAGAAACACGACATCAAGGTTTTACCTCCACATGTCAATGTTTCGGATTATTTATTTAACGTCACATTAGAAGGTGTGTTCTTTGGTTTGGGCGCGATCAAAGGTGTCGGTTCCACGGCGGTTGAATCTATTCTTGAAGCACGTGAGAAAAAAGAAAATAAAAAATTTGCTAGCCTTGAAGATTTCTTCGAGAGTGTGGATTTACGTAAAGTAAATAAGAAAGTGATCGAAAGTCTGATTAAAGCCGGCGCGATGGATGGCTTTGGTTATCATCGGGCGCAATTACTGGCAGGTTATTCAACCTTCTTGGATCAGGCGCTGGTGACTCAGAAGAACAGGGAACTAGGGCAGTCGTCGTTTTTTGATTTGGATGATAGCACCGAAAAAACGACGGTGATTCCTAATGTTGAAAAATGGGGCCGTACAACAACGCTGGCGTTTGAAAAAGAAGTTCTTGGTTTCTACCTCAGCGATCATCCATTGAATGGATATGAAAAATTGGCTTCCGTTTGGACAAATGGAAATTTAGGCACCATCGCTGAAGATATTCGCAAGAAAAAACAAGCCGCTGAAGACGCGGGAACGCCGCCATTATCAGACCGTGATAAACGCCGTGAACCTAAACGTCGTGTGATTTTATCTGGCATCATTGCTGAATTTAAAGAAATGATCACGAAAAAGGGAACGCGAATGGCGTTTGGTAAGCTTGAGGATCTGCATGGATCGTGCGAGCTAGTTATTTTCCCGGATGTGTTTGCAAAACATGAAGCGGATTTGAAATCAGATAAACCATTGCTAGTCGGTGGTAATCTAGAAGAATCCGAAGGCGCCATTAAAATTATCGTCGATAATATGGTTCCGCTGGAAGACATTATTAAAAAATCAAAACGAGTGGTGTTTAACTTGGAGTCGTTTACTGAAGACGAGTTAAAAATGCTGAGCGATCTATTGATGGAAAGCAAAGGCTCAACACCGCTGAGTTTAAAAATGAAGTTAAAGGACTACGATCGCGAAATCGAAATCGATCATCCAAACATTACTGGCGTGAGCGTCAATAATGATTTGTTTGAAAAAATTCATAGTCGATTTGGCCGAACGGACTTTTTAGAAATTAAAAATAATTAGAGGGATTTATGTTTTTAAAAATTTTAATGGTAGCCGCGTTTCCCATATACCTATTCGCGCAAAGCAGTTTGCTTGAGCGTTCCTACACGTTTGAAAGCGATAAAGAGTCTATGACGGAGGCTAGGAAGGAAATCCAGGACAAGGCGATTGCTCAAATCGTAGAAGAGCTAGGAGGCGAAGTCTTAGGTGAAGCGCGCTTTAACAAAGCTAAGAAAACGTTAAGCACGCAGCTTGCGAACAAGTCGGCTCGATTTATTCCGTTTTCAAATATTACGGAATCTAAGCAAACGGATAAGGTTTTGAAACAAACACTGATGTTTAAAATCAATTTGGCCGAATTTAGAAACGTTTTAAAATCCATTGGTCAATTGGAAGAGATTGATAAAAACCAATCGATTTTACCACTGATTCGCTATGAAAATTCAATCCTTCAGAAAAACTCATCATGGTGGAACCGCGACGAAGAGGCATCGACTAAGACTTTGGCGACAATGGAAGAAAAACTGGGCGAGATTTTTTTGCGAGGTGGTTTTTATTTAGCGCCTGCGAATCAAGTGGGATTAGCGGCGGCGCTGCCGTCATCATTTAATAAATCGCAGTTAAGCTCGGAAGAGACTTTGAAACTAGCGCGCTTGTTTCAAACACCGTATGTGTTGTCGGGCCACGTTTATGTTAAACGTTCAGATCGTTTAATGGATCAGATGCGTATGGAAGTTCACTTGAATTTAATTCAGGCAGAAAATGGAAAAATGCTAGCGGACATCAAGCGAATTTACGATGTGCCGTTAACAAAGGATTCAAGCAAGCTGGATTCAGAAATCAGCAAGAAAGTAACGGATGAAGCCGAATCTATTGGTGGCGAGATCGTATCGTTAATGACGGATGCCTTGCAACGAGGTCTAGTTAATTCGCAAAAGATCAGAATCAAATTCTTGATGTCATCACAGCCGCAAAAGATTGAAATGCTAAAAGAACGTGTAAAAGCGCAAAGCGGTAGTATTAAGAACGTTAAGGAAAAATCGATCTCGGCCAATAGTATAGTTTACGAAGTCGATTTTGTCGGAAACATCAAAGACATCCAGGACAAATTGCTAGCTATGGACGTAAAAAGCCTAAACTATGCTAAGCTAGAGTTAACTAGCTCTCAGCCAGAGGAGATTTCTTTTGAACTTAAGCAGTAATAAAATTAAATCGATTCTTTGTGTAGGTCTGCTCACAATTAGCGCGGTTTTGGTGTCATGCCAGAATTTAGAAAAACGTACGAATCAGCCCGTTAAAATGATCAAAGACGTTCCGTTGAATCCACGTGTGGATCAGGGGCAAGTTAAAAAACGTCTGATGATCTTGCCATTTAATGATTCTAAAAATGTATTATCGTCAGATATGAGCCGTGCTATTAAACGATCGTTAATTAATGAACTCAATCGATCGCCCGATGTGGTTGCCTTTGATAGCAAGGATTTAGGGATTGAAAATGTAAAAGCGTCCCCGCAAGGCAATTATGATTTAAAGGACGTTATCAAATCATTAAAACAGTACACGGTTCATAGCGCGCTTGAGGTCGAAATTAAAGATCTTAAGGTAAAACGTACGGTGCCTACTAAAGGCATTATGAAAAGCATCACATCAGAATATGAATGTGCGGTGGTTGTACGTATCGTAAATCAAGGCGGCCGTGAACTACTGAACCACATGAAAGTGGTGACGTACAAAGATTCAGGAATGCCAACTGAAGATATGATCAAAGGCGATGGTTCAGGTAACCCTATTGTTCCAACATTAGTGAAAGATACATTGTTTGAGTTTGTCCCGCAGATCACAAAATCGATGGAAACATTGGTTTGGGAGGGTCGTATTGCTTCGATGCAAGGCGAGCGAGTGTTCATCAATGTAGGTAAAGTGTCTGGTTTAAACGTAGGTGATTTACTGCGAGTTACAGAAGATGGCGAAGAGATTTTTGATACTGAAACGGGCGGTTTCATTGGAAAAAGCCCAGGTCGTTTAAAAGGAACGCTTGAGGTCGTCAGCTTTTTTGGCCAAGACGGCGCCATTGCGGTCACTCATTCAGGCGGTGGCTTTAGGGAGAATGACCGAGTTGAACTCTACTAATTTTGAAAATCTGAGCGCTGAATTTTTAGGACTACAGGACTATTCTGATGTTTTAGCCAAGCAACTAGAACTGGTGGATACGGTTCGTGGTACAAAAACGATTCGTGTGCTGGGGTTAGAGTTTAAGCCAGTGATCACGCTGGGTGTGCGTGGCCGTCGGGAAGATGACTTGGCAGAATCGGTGGATGTATCGATTCCTGTCGTCAAAACAGACCGAGGCGGGCAGGCGACGATGCATATGCCGGGACAGCTGGTGGTGTATCCGATGATGGATTTAAAAACCTACGGTATTGGCGTGCGCGATTTCGTGTGCGTATTAAGTAAGGCAACGGCAGCGACATTAAATCATTACGGAATAGAGGCCTTTTCATCCGATGAGGCACCGGGCCTGTACACAGTGCGCGGAAAAATAGCATTTATTGGTATCAGACTGGATCGCGGAGTCGTAAGGCACGGTCTTTCGCTGAACGTAAGCAACGATATCGGCCAATTTGGCGCCATTCGAAGTTGTGGTGTAACCTCAGCAGCAGTGGATAAGATGGCAGATTACAAAACATCTCTGCCGATGGATCTAAACTCGGTCTTTCAAAACTGGATGATTGAATTCCAGCGCGAACTAGATTTAGTGCAAAGAGCTAATACCGAGATTTGCAGTTTACAATCACCCAAAGACCCATTAACAATAGTATCTAATCATTAACGGGCGGATATAGCGTAGTTGGTAGCGCGCTTCCTTGACATGGAAATGCACTACCAAAGAAAAAAGTTATAAGTGCTCGGAAAGATGCCGGAATATTGAGTAGGCGAGAAAACCAATCCGCTTATTTTGGTAGCCTGGTAGCAACTCATTAAATTGAGTTTTTGAAGTTAAAATTTAAAGTGCGGATATAGCGTAGTTGGTAGCGCGCGTCCTTGACATGGACGAGGTCACTGGTTCAAGTCCAGTTATTCGCACCATTTTCAACAGTACTCGAA
>DDTZ01000099.1 GCA_002344565.1 Bdellovibrionaceae bacterium UBA2351
AGCCATTTTAGTCTTGGGAGTCAGGCGGATTTTCATGTAGTCATTGTTATGAATTTTCCTGTTTTTTTCAATCGCAATCTTTAGGTATCAAGGCTATACTGCCGGGATGACAGGTCTATTGTTTGTGTTCCTAAGCGCCACTCTGATTTCGCAATCTTTTATGGATGCAATGTCGGTCGTTATTATTCTATTCATGTTGACCATGCGCTTTACTCATCGCACTCGTTTTCAACCACTTGTATCGGCCAGTTCCGGCTTTAAGGAAGCGGCTTTCATGGGACTGTGGCTTCTAGTTATAGCCATCGGCTTAAGAGCCAGTCCGCACTTGTTAGTTAATTTTTCCGAATGGAAATGGATCTTAAATCTGGGTTTCATGTACTGGTTCCTAAATTATTACTTACACACCCGCGGCACGCCGTCGATGACGTTATCCTTTTGGCAACCGCTCTACTGGGTCCTGATTGCCTGTTTTATTTACGGCGCGATAAGCTACGCGACAGGAATTGATTTATTTAAGCAACAACCTTTGACTCATGGACGCCGTTTTGCCGGCCCATTTGATGACCCGATGAACTTTGCGCATATTTACGGCATGTATGCGGCCTTTTTAGTTCCCTTTGTTCTTGAGGCCATTTCAGAATGGAAGCACAAATATAAGAAAACCAAATCGCAGATTCTGTCAGTGATCGCTTTTACCGTAACTGCTCTAAGTGTCGCGCTCACGTTGACTCGCGGCGCCTGGATGGGGCTATCGGCCGCTGTCATCGTCATGTTGTTCATTTACCGTAAAAAATTCGGCGTGCTTATCACAGCAGCAGGTTTAGTGTCTGCCTTGTTACTCTACGGGGTGTCCACTACATTCAAGACCCGCGTTGACCAGGCTCTTAACCCGTCACAAAGCTACGACAGCGAACGCTACAACTTATGGCGCACCAATTGGGAGATCTTTACTGACTACCCTGTTTTCGGAATTGGCCATGGGGACTACAAAGATTATTTACCGTCCTATTTTGCAAAATTAGGAATCGCTGAAGATCACTTCCAAAGCCATGCTCACAATCAATATCTACAGTTTTTAAGTAACACGGGACTGGTAGGCTTCGCGTTCTATATGACATTTATTTTTGGATTACTGTTCCTTACGTATCAAAACTATCGTAAACATCGAGACCCGTTATTTTTGGGGTCCCTAGGCGCACAAGTAGCGTTTCACGTGGGATCACTCACTGAATGCAATTTTGAGCGCGCGAAAGTCCGATTAGTCTTTTTATTTTTCTGCGCGCTTTCATTAAGTATCGCAGCTCAGTTACGCACACCAAAACAGACTGTTTAAACTTCAGACAAAACTAAATTCTCTACACCCTGATATTTTTTATCAAAGATTCACATTACACATGTGTTATACATCGTCCTAAGTTTTCGGGGTGTTTTATGAAAGCATTAATTTCAGCATTACTTTTGGTATTCACATTTCAAGCTCGCGCGACAAGTGACGCTCATACACGGGCCTATATTGTTGTTCAGAGCGTTCATGATCCTGAAGAATTTTTTGTCGAACGAGTACCCGTCGTTGGCTGTTACGGTGTAGGCTACGGCCCGCAATTAATACAATTCACTGCGCCCTATAAAGCCAGCGCGAACATCGGTTGCGGTGGCGAGCAGTTCTTTGACGACATTAACTATTTAACGTGCGCAAAGGTAACCGACACGAAAACGGATGCCAATGGCTCACAGCTTTTAGGCTTAACTTTAGATATTTCAAAATGCGCAGAAAAGAATAATTCACAATTGATTACAATGATTCGAACAGCAGCTAAGCTGAACTTTCCTCAAGCCAACAAAAAGAAAGAAGTTCAACTGCAAATCGTAACAGGCAATAAGAAGTAATACTTAACTTAGATTTTTTTATCGTTGTATTGAATCACGCCTTTATCCGCTAGGCCTTTTTCAATCAGGTAACACAAAGTGTGATAGATTAAAATATGACACTCTTGAATCATATTTGTAGTTTCACCCGGCGCTAAGATCGTTAGATCCGAAAGCGCTTTACATTTTCCGCCGTCTTTTCCAGAAAGCAGAATCGATTTACCGCCCATCTTCTTGACGGCTTCAAGCGCACGCAAAATGTTTGGCGAATTACCTGACGTCGTAATCCCTAGGAATAAATCACCGGGTCTCATATGAGCATAAATTTGACGACTGAACACATAGTCATAACCATAATCGTTTCCAACCGCAGTCATGATCGATGTGTCTGTCGACAAAGCAATACCGCGAATCGGAGATCGATCGGGGCCTAATTTCACAATAAGTTCAGCAATCATATGCTGAGCATCCGCTGCCGATCCACCGTTACCCGCCGCTAGCAGCTGACCACCTTGCGCACACGAATCAACGATCATTTGGGCCGCTTGAGCCACCTTACCTTTGATGTCTTCATTTTCAGTCATACGCTTAAGGTTCATTAGAGCGCTGCTAAATGCTTCATCAATAAATGCTTTCATTTCGTTAACCTCTTTCAAATAATTCGTGGATCGGATTTCTATCTATCTTACTCCTAAAACCCCGAATTTCAACGAGATTTAAAACCATCCTAAGCTGAGCCGCGCTCTTGCCTAGCCATCCATCCGCTTGACGTAACACACATAAATTAAAAGGGAGACATATGAATTACTCTATTTCTAAAGCTAAGCTCAGCCTAGCACTTGGGATTTTCGCTTTAATAGGCCTTAGTGCCTGCATTAAAAAATCAGATCAAGACCAATCGGGGCCGGTCGCAGACTATTTGCAAAACCAGTCCAATGCACTCCTGGAACCGCAACCGATGAAACTTTGCGTGCGACCGGCTCACCGATTGGGATTACGAAAATG
>DDTZ01000131.1:0-1879 GCA_002344565.1 Bdellovibrionaceae bacterium UBA2351
ATATTTTGAGCATTAAACGCCTCGATAGACTTTTCCATCACTTGATCCGCTATTCTGTATTTCAGGGAAAAGTCTGAGACCGAATAAAACACCTTAATAACAACCCACGATTCACCTGTTTCTGTAACTAGCACACGGGGACCAGGATCAGGCATTATTCCTAGGATGGATGACGTAACATCGACCAGAATGGATTTAACCGTCGCGACGTTTTGATTGTATTCAATTCGAAATGTGGCGCTTTCGCGGTTTGGTTTTTGTTGATCACTAAAAATAATAATCTGACTTTGCGCTATCGTTTTATTTGGGATCATCACTGTTTCATCAGAAAAAGTAGCCAGAAATGTCGACCGCCAGGTGATTTCTTGAATTTGCCCCAGCCATTTTTTATTTTCATAGTTGATTTCAACCCAGTCTCCGATTTTAAATGGCTGACCAATCTGCATCGCCACGCCAGAAAATAAATTGCCCAAAGTGTCTTGTAGAGCCAAACCTAGCACTAACGAAAATACCGCCGAAGTCGCCAGCATCGCCGTGATGTGAATCGAAAAAACTTCGGATCCTATGAATGAAACTATAAAAATGGAAAACGCAAACGAAAATAAGTTCGCAATCAGACGAGGGATACCTTGGGACATGTTCTTGTAAAACAATGATAGATAAACGATAATTTGGGCTAGCTTAATAAAACCAATGGCCCCAGTTGCAAGGGAAAAGAAGGCAATGTATTCAGCTAGTCGGTTTACCCAACTAATCTCAGTGCTGCCATAAAGAGCCCATTGTGCAATGGACAGTAAGGTCGAGATGCCAAGATAAGTCGGGGTATTAATAAATCGTGATTTTAAATTCAAGTGACGCTTTTGACTAATTGCTTTTAGAAAAAAACGATAAAAGCCGTAGGCGGCTAGTAAGGTCAACCAAATGACGACGAACACTTCAAATTGAATGAAAAACAATATTTTTTCAATGACTGATGAAACCTGAAACATCATTGGATAGTACCTAAACTAAAAATATTTAAATCAAGTTCTTGGACAAGTCTTTCCACAAGTAATCGCCCGCGCACACTGTGACCATGATCATCCACTTTTGGAGAATAAACAGCTAAACCGAACTTCCCAGGAACGACGACAAAAATAGCGCCACTAACACCACTCTTAGCCGGTAAGCCGACTTTAAAGGCCCATTCACCAGCCGTATCGTACATTCCGCAGGTGAACATCAAGCTTAGAGTTTTGGTAACATGGTCAGGTGTAATTAACTGCTTATTTGTCATCGGCTGACGACCTTGTGTCGCCATGGTAGCGGCGATCGTTGCCAAATCTTGAGTGGTCACTAAAATAGAACACTGATTGAAATAGTTATCTAAAGTTTCTTCAATATCTGATGTCATCACGTCAAAGTGTTTCATAAGATGAGCAATGGCGCGATTTCGATGGGCGGTCTCGCGCTCCGAATTAAAAATATCAGTATCGATGGAAAGCGGTCGGCCCGCCAGTTCCGAAATATAATTCACTATTAATTGCAGTTTGCTGATGCCATTCTCACTGCGAATTAAACTCGTGGTAGCGATCGCACCTGAATTGATCATTGGGTTAAATGGCCGATGAGATTGTTTTTCAAGTTCGATGATAGAATTGAAAGCCTCTCCGGTTGGTTCGACGCCGACTCTGGAATGGACATAGTTCGTGCCATGTTGCTTTAATGCCAAGCTGTATACAATTGGTTTTGACGTTGATTGCAGCGAAAAAAGCTGTGTTTGATCGCCTACTGAAAAAGAGTCTCCGTTGACCGTTGTGACTGTAGCCGAAAAAAGATTCGGATTCACTTTGGCTAGCTCAGGTATGTAATCTGCAAGACGGCCTTCGTTTTTTTCCTT
>DDTZ01000131.1:2263-4051 GCA_002344565.1 Bdellovibrionaceae bacterium UBA2351
GTGTAGTCAAAGATAAAACTTTGCCGAATCACAGTAGATATTTAAACCAGGCTTAAATCAGCCAGCCATTCTGAAGCCTTAATAACTTCAATTTGATTTTGCGTCGAAAAGTTTCGCTTCAGTGTTTGCACCAGTTGAATCTTTTTTGGCGATTTGAAATGAGTTTCGAAAAGTTTAAAATTTGCACTGGCATCTGCATCGCTATATTTTGATTCAATTAAAATAGGACGAATGGATTTATCTTTGCTGTGCAGTAGAAAGTCGATTTCTCGGCCACCTTTTACTTTTAAATAGTTGAGCTGCAATTCAATTCCCTCGACGTCAATTAGCCTGTGGACTTCTTTTAAAAGCGAACACGCGATCACATTTTCAAGTTTTACTCCGTTGTCGCCATCAACCAAACCCGAGTCGTAGAAATAATATTTAGGTTCCTTTTTTAAGGATCTAGAAATCTCTTTTGAAAAGGGAGTTATTTTAAAAATAACAAAAAGATCTTCTAAAATATTCAACCATCGCTGAATTGTCTTGTGATCTTTTTGAAGTTCCGTGGCCAGAGCATTGACTGAAATACCCGATCCGACTCGGGATCTTAATAGCTCTATTAAAATTTGTACAGATTGTAAGTCTCTAACGGTTTCATAGTCGACTAAGTCCTGTCTGAGGATAAGGTCTAGATGTCCTTTTCGCCAGCGTTGATATTCATTTCGGTCGCCTTCTAAATAGGGCTCTGGGTAGCCTCCGACCTTGACTAGTGTTTCTAATATGTCTTCTGGATTTTTTTTATGTCCCGCTTGAACTAGCTCTTTTACGTCGAATGGATGCAGCCTATAGTAAAAGTGCCTGCCAGCCAATGAGTCGCCGGTTTTTTTAAACGCATCGAGTTTGGCACTTCCGGTAACCAGCAGGGGCGGCGAGCCGCCTTCCTTGTCGTAGATACCTTTTAGCCAAGATTTCCATTTCGGCATTTTGTGAAGTTCGTCAAAAATAATGAGTTCCTTCTTTCGATCCCATTCACGACGAAGAATCTGTGACCGGTCGTCTAAGTTGTCAAAGTTAAGATAATCAGATTTTGAGGATAATGATTTAGCAAGTGTTGTTTTACCGCATTGTCTAGGGCCCGCCAGGATTACGATTTTGCGCTCTAAATCGTGTTTTATTTTGGTTTGAATCGATCTTTGTAAGGAATTAGGCATGTGACCATTTTGGATTATAATCCAGAAAAGTCAAGACCATTTGGTATTATGATCCAAAATGGGTCGAGCTATTTTCAGCTCGCAAGACGCGATAAGACGCTTGTTCTAGCACTGGAAGCTCAATATGGGAACTGGTATCTATTTATAAAATTTTAAACACGAGTTCGCCTGTTTTTTAGGTCCTAATTTTAAAGTTTTAAATGCTTTATTTGAGCCCTGTTCGCGAATTTCCTCTAGCCAATTATCAAGCATTTTTGGCGTCGGCACCAGGCCTGTTTTTTTGACAAATGCATCGATTTTAGGCTGAAGTTCTTTTTGTAAATGCCGGCGGATCAGGCCGATAGAGACTACGGCGCGCAGAACATTTGGTTTTACATGAGGAGCTACGGGGACTCCGAGTTTCCACATAAGTTTCTTAAGAACATCTACTTTTGAGATTTGGAAACCAAAGTTAGCCACAAGGTCCAACAACTTTGATTGCTTAAAATGACCACCTTCATCCATCCATTCAAAAACTTTATCAAAAATGATGTCATAAATTCGTTGTTGCGGCGTTTTTGAAAAATCGCGGTACTCAGCGACTTTGACAAAGTCG
>DDTZ01000131.1:4401-4823 GCA_002344565.1 Bdellovibrionaceae bacterium UBA2351
AGTTGACTTGGATCTTTAGGTAATAAGTACGGCGCTTTCTCGTCTCCATAAAAGGCATCGCGTATGACTAAACTACAAAACAATTCCGGGTTTTCAGAAAGTTCTTTCGGGGTGACTTTGAACTTCATCGAAAAATCATAAATATACTTTTGGCCATCGTGACTGCGTTTCCAAGCGGACTGACTGGCTTGCTCAGCACGTTTTGGATCTTCGTGCCGCAGAATCACAGCGCGTCCAATTGCATGGTCCATCAAACTTTGAATTGGAGATAAAACTAAGCCTTTTTCGATTAAAGCTTCTTGCAAAAACAGCTCTTTAGAAACTGGGTCTTGGGTCACAATGGCAATATGACTAAACTGGGTGTTCACATCAGCAACTCGTGCGATGGCCGCACTGACTTCGGAAGAGCCACGCATTAATAC
>DDTZ01000131.1:5188-10099 GCA_002344565.1 Bdellovibrionaceae bacterium UBA2351
GAATCACCCAATCCCAATGACATTTCGCCAACGGAATCACCGAAATAGCGAAGACTACGAATCGTGTTCCTGACCGTTGTTTCTGACTTTTTGGTCCAGTGACCGCTTTCTTTCCATTTCGAAATAAGCTGAACAATTTGCCGATCGAACTCGGCCGTGCTGCGAATAATTAAATTTGTATTCTTGCGAACTTCATCAATATCTATGCGCGATAAATCAATGTTTTCTAGCTTTGAAAACAGATCATTTAGCCTAGCCTCAAAATTGGGAAAATCAGAGTCCGATCGTTCGATTAGTGTCGAAAACTCAGACATCATTTTTAAGACAGAGATTTTGGGAGTGGTTCCTTCATTCGCAAATAAACAGATTGAAAATAGAAAAGTTAGAATTTTGGCGACCATAAAATATTTTGTCATAAAAGTCTCTCTTGATATCTGTCTTTTATGCAATTTTAGAGGCAATTTAAAACTCAGATAGTCGGAAAACTGTTTAAAATACGGACGAAATGGACGCAGATTGTTGCTTTGGAACTACCATTTTTTTGGGTGTCGTTCGTAATCCAAGCGGGTGTTAAATAATTGGTTTGGAAAAAAAGCACAACATTATACCAGAAAGCTGACCACATACAACTCTAAATTTTTTCTTTATACGAATGTCTTTGATTCCGAGGAGTTTCGATTAACTCTTTGATTTTTTAAAGGAAATTTCGTAAACCAATAAGAATGAACATTTCTGAATTTTTGACTAAAGAGTTTGACCCGACCGTTCGTTCTAAAGGTTACAGCTTCTATATCCGCAAACAATTCAAGTTGCTCGAAATTGGCAACGAGGCCATCAAGTCTGAAGTGTACGGAGTTCACAAATACAACGTGAATTTGAACTTTGATCCCGATAAGCAAAATCTACTTTTCCAATGCACGTGTAATCAGTTCAAGCAGGGTTTTAATTGCCCGCATATTTGGGCGAGCGTATTAGCCGTCGAAAAGAATGCAAAAACAGACGAGTTTACTTCGAAAGTTTTTTATTTCTATCAGCAAAAGAAACAAACTGAAGTAGAGACTAAAGAAAAACAGGACGACGTGCCGGCGGCTAAAGGCGGCGGGAACGAGCCGTACTGGAAACGTTCGCTAGATCGGGCCAAAGAAACGTACGACGGTAAAAATGTAGTTACTAAATTCAGAACCGCTTCCAGTGATTTTTTAAAACGCGGTTTTTATATTTTAGATATTCCAGCGAGTTTAAGTTACCGTCAGTTTGTTCTACATTTCCGTATTCAAGAACGTAAATATAGTGGCGAGTACGGGTTCATTAAAAAAGGGGATCTAAATCAAGAAAAGATCACGTCGTTTGAAAACACGCTAGAACAAGAAATCCTATGGAACTTAATCGGACGGGTCGAGAAAAATTATTTTTCGAAATCGCAAGCGACTACCTATAATGAATTCTTAGTTAACCCTGATCAAAATGAAAACATCCTGCAAAACGTATCTGAATTAGGTCAGCTATTTCGCCTAAAGAAGAATAAAACAGGATTGTACGTTGATTTTAATATCAACGATATGCAGCCGTATCCGCTGATGCCAGAAAGCTGGTCGTTAGATCTTCACTTGTACGAATTTGATAAGGAAGACTACAAATTATCCGTGGTTCTGAAGAATGAAAAGAATCAAACCAAAGAAATGAAAGAAGTCATCGGCTATCTTGATAACTATATCTTCTTTGAAGACTTCATGGCCTATTTCGACTCTAAAAAATATGGAATGTGGTACGAAGCACTGTCTTTGCGTCCAATGGTTGTAGCAAAAAATGAAGTATTTGATTTTTTAAACACCTATTGGTTAAATTTCACCAATACGCCGTACATTCACTTACCTGATGATTTAAAATTCGAAGAAAACAAAGAATTACAACCTAAAGCTAAAGTCGTTCTTCATATGAATGAGGAAAGCACAATCCAAGTGGCAGAAATGCGATTCCTGTATGACACTTATGAAGTCGATGGAACGTATCAGGAATATATTCTAGATCTAACTAAGAAATTAAAAATCAGACGTCATCAAGACATGGAAAATGAACTGTTAAATCAGTTTATTGAACTAAGCCCGATTAAAAAATCGGGTTTCCGTTCTGAGTTTAAATTTTTCAACACTCATTTGCCTGACTTGATCGATAAAGTCGGTCAACATGATTGGCAAATTTTCTTAAACCGCAATCGCATTCGCCGCGCGAAAGATTTGACATTCAAAGTGTCTCACCAGATGGACTGGTTGGATCTGAAAATCGATATGAAGATCGGCGATGTCACAGTGGGGTGGCCCGATATATTAAAAGCGCTTAAGAACCAAAGCAATCTGATTACGTTGGCTGATGGTACGACTGCGTTTATGCCGTCAGATATCATGAAGAAACTTAAGCCGTATTTTGAAGTCGGCCAGTTGACAGAGTCAGGCATTAAATTGAACCGGATTCAGTCTTTGTTCTTAAAATCGTACATTGAAAATGATTTTGTAATTCCATCTGATTCAAAAATGGAAAGCTTAATCAAAGACCTTGGTGAGTTAAAACCTGTAAAAATCGGTGCCCAATTTAAAGGTGAACTACGCGACTATCAAAAGAAGGGTGTTTCGTGGATGCATATCCTAAGTGAAAATACGCTAGGTGGTATTCTTGCTGATGATATGGGTCTTGGTAAGACAATTCAAATGCTGGCCGTATTTTCAATTTTCCAGCAGGCAAAAGATAAATTGTCGGGGCCGAGCCTGATCGTTGCGCCAAAGAGCTTAGTATTTAACTGGCGCAATGAGTTTGAAAAGTTCACTCCAAAAATCAAAGTCCTTACCTATTTTGGTAATGATCGTAAAGAACAATTAAAAGATGCTAAAAAATTCGATGTGTTGTTAACGACATACCACACTCTGCGAAACGATATTGAACAGCTTAAAGAAATTCCTTTCTTTTTCTTTGTTCTGGATGAGGCTCAAAATATCAAAAATCCGCGGTCGCAATTAACCCTAAGTACAAAATTAATCAAATCTGAAAAGAAATTTGCTCTAACGGGTACGCCTATTGAAAACTCGATTGGTGATTTAGTGTCGATCTTATCGGTCGTAAATCCAGGCTTGATCACGGAATCATTAGGGCAGAAAATGCTGAAATTGTCTGAACCCGAGGATTTAAAACGTTTTTCAAAAGCACTATCGCCATTCATCCTGCGCCGTACAAAAGAACAAGTTTTAAAAGATCTTCCAAGTAAAACCGAGCAAGTTCTGTACTGTGAATTGAGCGAAGACGAACGCGCTAAATACAACGAAATTAAAAATTACTACTGGCAAAAACTGAACTCAAAAATCAAAGACAACGGTATTAAAAATACCAAGATTGAAATCTTGGGGGCTTTACTGCGTTTAAGACAGATTTCCTGTCACATGGGTTTAGTTGATAAAACGAAACTAGGTGAACCATCGGCGAAATTTGATTTACTAATTGATCAAATTCAAACCTTGATAAATGAAGGTCATAAAGCACTGATTTTCTCTAGCTTTACGTCGTTATTAAAAATTTTATCGCAGCAGTTACGTGAAAAGAATATTCATTTTGAATACTTGGATGGTCAAACAAAAGATCGCGCAGAACGAGTTCAAAACTTCCAAACAAATGAACAAATTAGTTTATTCTTGTTGAGCTTAAAAGCGGGTGGCGTGGGTCTCAACTTAACATCTGCTGATTATGTATTTATCATCGATCCATGGTGGAATCCGGCAGCGGAATCGCAGGCCATCGATCGTTGTTACCGTATTGGGCAAACGAAGAGTGTATTTGCGTATAAATTAATTGCGAAAAACACGGTCGAAGAGAAAATCTTAAAACTTCAAGAACGTAAGAAAATCTTGGCAGAAAATATCATAAGTTCAGATGCTAATATCCTTAAAGAGCTTTCTTTGGATGATTTATCTGATCTATTTAGCTAATCTGTATTTAAAAATATTGGACTAGAACATCCGTGTTCTAGTCGAATCTTCCTACTTTGATTTTTCGGGCTGAAAGGACATATCTTTTAAGTCTTCTTCATAGATTGATTCCCAGCGCGAAATTTCCTCTTTTTTAGAGTTTACGAACACGCTTGTTGTGCCATCGATTTTCATCCCCGTTTGAACCATCGGATGGAGTGTGTCGATGCGAGTCGGTGCTTCTTCTGGTGTTACTGATTTCACATTATAGATTTTAATTTTGTCGCGGTTTTTCATAGTAAATTTGTGCTGAATAGTGATTGCGGTAGCCGAAATGTCTTTAAAGGGTAGGTAGTTAAATTTGCCATCCAAGGAACGATTTGGTAAGTGCTCGCACGATTCGGCAATTTTTCGCCATACAAACGTTTCCGGGATTTTAGGCGTTTCGATGCCGTCTTTGGTTTTTACTTGAGTGTAGTCAAACCCATTATCATATTCACCCCATGCGCAGTCGTAGCGATAGTTGACTTCACTGTAGTCGCCAATAATTTCAAAATAAACCTGAGCAAATTTTTTGTACGTTCCACCATCGTTCCAGTGTTGAACCTTGATGCGGTCTTTAGCGGCAGGGGTCATGTTTTCCAGAGATCGTTTCAGGCCATCAAAAACTTCATCGCGGCCGGCAAAACCGTATGTAACGGCAAGCTGGGGCTGATTAGGCATAGCAAAGATAAAATGTGCAAATCCGCCGTAGGGAGCATGGGCATGAAAATAATCAGGGTAATTGGCCACGTGGTTAATGCCGTCGTGGAATTTAAAAGTATCTTGGTAGAAATTTTCTTTTTTCAGAGATATTCGGGGGCTTGTGAAAACATCCGTTCGATCGTTGTCGACGTCGTTAGCGGCTACACTGAAGCGAATCCATTTGCCGCTGCGAACACATTTTCGTAATCCCAATCGGTGA
>DDTZ01000097.1:0-3151 GCA_002344565.1 Bdellovibrionaceae bacterium UBA2351
ATACGATAAAGTGTGAAGATCTGGTTTCATGACAGTGATTTCACGTGGTTAGGCGTGCGTTTTTTGAATTCGGCTATTCTGAAGAATGGTGGTCAGAGAGTGACTCGAACACATTATGGTGATTTTTCAGCTTTGAATCAATTTCTTTGGCCTTTAAGCCGGATTGCTGCAAAGTGTTTTTTTATTTTCCCTAACTACATTTTTAATCCAACTTACAAATTATTTTTTACTCGATTGAAGATGAAAAACTCCCACACAAGTTACCACAAAGTTTAATATTGTCCTCAGAATCTAACCAGGCACTCATAAGCCGATCAAAAACTTGAGTGTCTGACAGCCCAGTTTCTATGCCCAATCGTTTAATAATTTTTTTTGAAAAATCACTTGCAGATACATACGCAATATTTAACTTCGCACGCTCGAAGCAAGATTCAATATCAGAGATATATTTTGATGCACGTTTTAAGTTAGACGACTCAACTAAAACTGATTCAGGAGCATCCCCACCTGGCAAAGAAAATAAATGCTGTTCCTTGTTTTCACCTTTATCGCCGTCTCTAATGCCTATACATTTAACACCCTCTCTACGGAACTTTTCAACTGCACGCCTAACATCATCATCACTTCCCATAGCTACTATGGATATCTGGCTTATGATTTGCCTATTAACTCTCCTAAGTATTTCAATCAAAAATGATTTAGCGAATTCGTCCTCTACTAAAATTAGCTGTTTATTAATTATTAAAGATCTTCCAAGAACTCTAGCCGCTTTTAAACTCGAAACCTTATTAAACACCTCGACAGTTGTTTTAGTTTTTATTAATAGTACTCTCGAGCAGTCAGGTAGTGATTCGAAAATTTCTGTTGAGTGTGTAGCAATTAGAATTTGATGTCCTTTACGTAGGCTTAGATTCATCAGATACCATGCTAAACCACGTTGAGCATCTGGGTGTAATGTAATTTCAGGCTCTTCTAGAACAATTAGAGATTTTTCAGGTAAGCTTTCAAGAATCGAAACTAATCTAACAATTTTTTGCTCTCCTGCTCCCATATGCGCTTCAGAATAGGTGATAGCATGTCTTTTAATTTGCGGTATTGAATCACTCCACTTATTCGAGTCCAAGCCCACTGTATGAATATTCCCTAGGTCGTAATTAATTCCCAATATTTTTGAGATACTTTGAATCATTTCTTGCGAGAGATTATCTGTCTTTCTAATTTTTACGTGTGTTTTAAAGACATGAACTATATCTTTTCTTTCTATCCTTGGCGAAAAAGCAGCAACTCCGATAAACTCGACATTTCTCTGAGGAGCATTTTTTGTTTTTTTAGGATAATTCCATCTTTTTCCTTGAGTAGAGTAGGGAATCGCTAAGGTAGGAGATCCATCCCAAAAACTAAAAGATACCTGACTACCAAGTCCTACAACTGGAGAGTCGCCGTG
This sequence comes from Bdellovibrionaceae bacterium UBA2351, assembly GCA_002344565.1. Lineage (GTDB taxonomy): Bacteria > Bdellovibrionota > Bdellovibrionia > Bdellovibrionales > Bdellovibrionaceae > UBA2316. Next base: position 1,445 of record DDTZ01000097.1, read on the forward strand.
CATGCCATTTCTTATCCAGTCTCCCATTCTATAAAATCTGCCTTTATCAAACTTAGAGAATGCAGTAGTGCAAATTTGTAAAAATGTCGTTTTTCCTGATCCATTAATTCCAGCGATTGCCGTAACCGGATGCTGAATTTCAATAGAGCAATCTAAGCCTCTAACATTCTGAACGGTAACATCTTTGAGGCAATTTCCCCATTTCGCATTACGAGCATTCGGGTTGCTCCATTTTTCTTCTATTTTTTTTATAGCATTGCTTAAATCTTGCTCATTAATCATCTCTGCGTTTCCTAATTGATGAAATCGAATTTAAAAATATATTTATTCTTTTATATTTTGGTATCTTGTCATACTTTTACCAGTCCAGAACTAAAGCGAGCTACTATATTTGAAACAGTAGTCCAGCTCCACCTACGCCCAGTTCTCGATTTCAAAGACCTGTTATGAAGTTTTTTAACAATCTGATTAATAGTCTTCCCCTACTTCCGAAAATCATGAATCGGCACACTGCTCCCTTAAATTCTTAGGGATTAGTTTGTCCAGATCCCAAGGCTATTCGAAAGATTTGGAACATATGGGTTTGGATACAAAACGGCCACTTCTTTACCCGCAAGGGGAGTTATTATTCACGCGTTTGAACAGCTGATTCTTGTCTTAAACAAAACTCTATGAAATGCTAACGAAAATAAACGATCCATCCTTTACAGCGGAGGGGACATGAAAGTTATTTATGAAAACCTGCAAGGTGCACAAGTTTATGGGATCGAGCTCGAGTTAAAAGGGAAGACCGTTCACATTCGACAATTAAATTATGCGTCTGGAGCCGAGAGAAAATTCTTTTTTCCTGAATCCAAAAATTTTGCGTCTGAAGAACTGGCTGCAAAATACTTTCGGTACAAAATCTTGAAGCACCAAAACTTGAATTATAAACTGACCCAAGGACAAGAGCCTGATTTTGTTTCAAACGAGAGTTTCATCGATGTGAAGGATAAAACTGAAGCCTATCGATATTTTGAAAACCCCAAAAAGGGAACTTTTGCCGATATCGATTTGGATAGTGTGCTAGTTATCGTGACAAAGGGAAAAATAGGAACTCAAGGCGAAGAAGAGTCCGAGGAATTTTCTTGGGACGGCGACGCTGAGAACGCTTACGAAGAAAAAATAGAAACTTTAAAAAAAGAAGGCTTTGTTTTAAAAACTAACTCAAGCTTGGGCGGTAAGGAAGAGATCAATCAGGTAGAAGTTCCCAAAGTGTACAAGGATTTTTTGGACAAAAACAAATACCAAAAATATCAAAATAAAGTGGTTTCTGATTTGCCGACCTATACGGAAGGTACTCAATTCAAATTAAAATTCAAAGATCCTGGTTTGAGCTCCAAATTGGCTGGAACTAATTTTGATCAAAAAAAACATCCAAGTTTTATTGCCCTGTCAGCATTAGGGGAAGAGCCTGGGTTACTTATGGTGGATACAGGGAAAGAGGCCTGCCCTGTGTATTTATTTATGACTTCAGAATCAGAAATGCATTTGGTCAATTCATCATTTCAGAATTTTTTAAAATCATTGAAAGAGCCGAGTGGAAAGAAGGCTGGCACCGTCAAAGCTAAAGCAATCAAACATGTCCCTAAAATAACACAAGCAAAACCTGTTAAAAAAAATGCTAAAAAGCTTGTGAAAAAGAAATAGTACGTCTTTTTATAAAAA
>DDTZ01000097.1:3467-15707 GCA_002344565.1 Bdellovibrionaceae bacterium UBA2351
ACTTTTAAACCTCACTACTATGGCTGGTAAACACACCGAAAACCATAGTCAGAGCTCGGACTCGAAGTGGACGGGTACAGCCATGAGTAAAGCCACAATCGGTTATCTCCGCCGCCCTGGCCGCCAAAGCTTCCGCCTCGCAAAGCAAAGCTGCCATTTTTATCGTCGCTTGCCCACTCCCGCACGTTTCCAGCAAAATCCCAAATGACCTCTCCGGTGGATAAAAAATGAATTCTGCGCTGCGAGTCCCAAACCGTATTTGAACACGTTTGTCCAGTTCCAAAACAGGCATCAGTATCGTCATTGCTGGCTTCTAATGTATTAAACGGTACCATATCGGTATGCCCTCCGCTTGTGGCTCCGTTATAGGTACCATCAGACCAATTCCTGGCCATGCCATATATGTTTTTCGCAACAGTTTCATGTTGAGCAACAGTCATTAAACTATATCCAACGCCCATTGCCGAGCAGGCAGAAATGGCATCGGCTCTATTGATAGAGGCCCAGGGAACTCCGGCTGCTTCTGACTTAGCTCCCGATCGATTCTTCATTTCATATTTAGCAACACAAAAGTTCTGTGTGGTATATCCAGCTAAAAAGGGAACTGCGACAAACCCAGTCGGGCAATTAAGTGAAATGGGAGTGAATGTGCTGCTCGGGGTTTCAGTGGCCCCGGTCTGACTATTTTTGCCGTCTTTGTTGCCGCTGCATCCAAAAACTGAAACAATAACTAACAATGAAATGATTTTTTTCATAAATACCAACCTATATTTTCCTAAGGTACTATGTTTTAGTAGCGTCTCAAAATCATTTCATAGATGCCGAGTAAATTGGATCAACATCTGGGCACACGTCATGTGTAACTTTTTAGCACATTCTGAAAACCAAGGACCACTCTCTTAACATATTTTCTGCAGGGGAGGGGCTTCGATCTATAAAAGTCGAAAGCGTGGCCCTTGGTGAATGAAAATAGCTTATCCTGACTTTCGTTCTTCTGGATTGTTTTGTTTTTCAAATTCCTGTTTTAGCTTGCGAGCTATTTTTCGCTCTTTCACGCGTATTTTATCACCGAAGCGATTCAGAACTTCAAGCATATGATCTAAAACATCGGCAAGCGCGACGTATAAATTTGCATCTGATTTTTCTACAGTGATTCCATCATATCGTCCGCCAGCCACGTGCAGTTTTACTTTGAAAAGATCCGGCCCAGCCTGAACAGGGGAATTTTCCATTTCAAGTGTGACCAAAATCTTACTTTGCGTGAGGTCTTCAAATTTCTCTACTAACGTTTCAACTCTTTCATAAACGGCTTCGCGCGCCAATTGGGATTTATCGAGATTCTTAAATTTGATTTGAATCATGGTGCTCTCCTTTCATAAGTAATAAATGTAAATCGTTTGCTTTAATTCGACCGTCGCCTTCATCGTCAAGAATTGCTAGTATGGGACGACCTTTGGGAATTTCGTCTCGTTTAGCAATCACGACTTCTCCCCCTTGATTTAGAACCATTTGAGCTAAGTCATCTAGAATGCAGTCGTCTTCATGATCTAAGTCGATGGGATGAATAGAAAGGCCTCCTGATTTCTGATCAATTTTGCCAAAGATATTTAGCTCGTCTGTTACTATAAGTTTTCGTACCTTGCCCTGAACGACAGCTTTTGAGATCTGAAAAATATTTTTTCGCGCTCGGTTGTCCTTTTCAGCAAAATGAAATTCCATAAGGGATTTTTCTAGGTTCTTTTTAGACTCAGTCTTGAGTTTCATTCTGATATTTTTACAGATATCGCTAAGTCGTTCTTTAGAAAAGAAATGAGCTACGGGATGCTTTATCAATTTATGGTAGTTCAAATCTTTTTTTAGCGGCTCAATGAGTGTGTCTTCGCCGGCAAGAAAAAGTTTCGGTTTCGATCCGTTGCTTAAAATTGCCAGCCTGTCATTAAGCCAAGATAAAAAATAGGCTCTAGTATCGTCTCCTTTGCTGCCGGGCTTAGGGTCTGACTTACTTCTTAGAACATGTTTTTTGTGAACGGATCTTGTGAACAAAGCCGAATCGACTAATTTGAGGGAATGCTGACTTCCAACATAAAGAGACGCGCCATCCTTATCAACTCCTAATAGCAGGAACTCTTCGTCACATTGTATCCATCGGAGCAGAGGCTTGACGTGAAAACTCGTGGCAACATGAAAGCTTTGTTCAACATCAATTGGAATATTGACGACTCGGAAGGCGTTTTCGTTACGAAAAATTGCAATGTTGCCTTTTATGTTTTTCAAAATTCGAGAGTCTTTAAGAAGGTTACTAATAGGCTCTAGAAATCGTTTTTGCTGTTCATGAGACTGAACACCTTGAAGGTATTCATGGGCCTCTTGAATGGTTTCTTGAAGCTGCGATTTTAGATCATGTAAGTTTCCTCGATTGACTAGATACGCAGTCAGGTGGATACCGTCTGAAGACTCAATTATTGATTGAAGAGACTCTTTCTTTTCAGCGATCATAAAAATCCTCCTAAGATTAGTAGTCAGAGATTTTCTAACTCTGACTACTCTAATTTTACGAAGTATTTATGAATTGTTAAAATGGATAAATAAAATATCTAGAAGCACTTAAAGTTATACAATAAACGAGTCCTTCAATTTAGAAGCAATTGGGTTTTCGATTTTACGTTGAGCTGTAATTAGGTAGAGTTCTTCGTAGACGCCTTGCAATTGTCCGATTTCAGCAAGTTCGCCTCGTAAGACTTGTCCAGTCACAGTGTGGGTGGCCGTAGGAATGAGACCCATTTCATTTATCGCCATAAGTTTCTTGACGGAAATATCCTGACTTTCGATGACGATATTAAGTTCAATTTGGTTTAGTTTCGCCCAGTGATCCAGGTCCTGCCTTAACTGGCTATCGTACGTCGGAAGGATCATAGGAACTCCCGAAAGCGATTTTGGAAATCCTTTTCGAAGATGTTTAAACTTTGGCGCTCCGTAAAAGCTTACGTTTTTCTTGGTAATTGATTTTGGATAAAGACCCCTTGCATCCGCTCCCGTCGGCAAAAAATTTGTAACCATTAAATCCATTCTATGAGCGAAAAGTTCTCGTAAAAGCTCACCTGATTTACCTTCGGATAATGTAATCTGGCACGGGGAAATACGAAACGCATGTTTTACAAGTTGGAGCACAATTTGTTTAGGAACACTATCCAGAGCCCCAAGATGCAATGTGGGTTTCAATGGTTTAAGCCTATCATGTAAAACTTCATACATTTCAGATCCCATGCGAAATATATTTTTGGCATAGTCAAAAGCAATTTTCCCTTGCTCGGTCAGAATCAGTTTTTTGTGTTGGCGTTCAAATAATTGGACGCCCAGAGACTCTTCGAACTGCTTTAACTGGGCGGACAAGGTGGGTTGCCCGACGCGAAGTTTGCTAGCGGCCTTAAGCACAGCGCCTTCTTCGGCAATAGTCTTAAAATAAAAAAGATGATGGTAGTTGATCCATGGATTCATGGGAGTCTCCTTTTGTATCATTTAAAAGTATACAAGATAATTTTTATATCTATTTGAAGTATATATCAAAATCACCGAAACTATTGAAGTGAAAAAGGAGAAATTTAAAAATGATACTATTCCCATTCTATGAATATTGGTGGTTTTACCTTGGCTTTACGGTTTTCGTGCTTGGTGTTTTAGCTTTGGATCTTGGTGTTTTTCATAAGAAAGCTCACGAAGTCAGTTTTAAAGAAGCATCGATCTGGACAACGATTTGGATAGGAATGGCTTTTGTTTTTAACTACTTATTTTACCTATATGCACACTATCGGTTCTCAACTCATGAACGTTATACTTCTATTCCAGGCTTTGATCCCGACCTCCAGGCTAAAACGTCGGCATTGGAATTTCTAACTGGTTTTGTTGTCGAGAAGTCCTTAGCTGTTGATAATATCTTTGTTTTTGCTGTCGTGTTTGCCTACTTCGGTATTCCTAAAATGTATCAGCACCGGGTCCTATTTTGGGGAATTTTAGGCGCCCTTATTTTCAGAGCTATATTTATCGCAATGGGGTCAGTCCTAATGCAATACAAGTGGATCGTAATTTTCTTTGGAGCTCTATTAATTTTAACGGGTATCAAAATGTTTTTCGCTGGAACGAAGCCGCAGAATTTGGAGAATAACTTTATTGTCCGGCAGCTTAAAAAAATTTTTAGAGTTCATCCCCACATTGAAGGGCAGAGCTTCTTTATTAAAAAAGATGCGCTTACCTATGTGACACCTCTATTTTTAGCTCTTATTTTTTTAGAGTTAAGCGACATTATTTTTGCCGTGGATTCTGTTCCTGCCATCTTTGCATTAACTAAAGAACCGCTGATTGTTTTTACTTCAAATATCTTTGCAATATTAGGACTTCGCTCGATGTATTTTATGCTAGCTGGGGTGATGGATCGGTTTGCCTACATAAAGTATGGTCTTGCTTCGGTGCTAATTTTTGTTGGGCTTAAGATGGTTTGGCTTAATGAGGCATTTGGAGGAAAATTTCCAATTGGTTGGTCGTTAGGAATTATCGCAACTTTAATTGGCGGGTCGGTGGCCGTTTCGATTGTTATCGATCGTAGAAAGCAAAAAGCAGTGTTTAGTTAGTAAACATAAAATTATGAATAAAACTTTAACAATTCGATAGAACCGAAATCTTAACAGACGGTTCTATCAAAACAAGGAGTCAAAAATGAAATGTCCAAACTGCAAAGAGCCTAATCTCGTAATTGCAGAAAGAAAAGGAATCGAAATCGATCATTGCCCTGAGTGCAGAGGCATTTGGCTTGATCGGGGAGAACTCGGTAAGATACTAGAAAAATCAAAAGAAGAAGATCGGTATCGGCACGACAATTATCGGAATACTATGCCATCAGAGCACTATCAAAAACCTTATAAAAAGCGAAAATCGTTTCTTGAAGAAATATTTGATTAGATGTGATTGCATTTTTCTAAACGTGCGTATTCGATATGAGTTTTTTTGCCAGGCCGTCAGAGCTCAGGAGAGCGCCATTTAGACTAGGTCCCCCAAAGGCATCGCCGATCAAATAAATGTCCGGATGTGGTTGGTAAAATAATTCTGACCACATAGAGGTCGGCTGACAATATCGCCATTTCTTTATCTGAAAATCAGATATGTCAGTCGATCCGAATTTGGTCTTAAACAAAACAATAGATTTCTGTTTGATCTCGTCGTCGGACAAACCGAAATGGTCTTCACTCCATTTTTCGGTCATTACAATGGTGTAGTTGTGGTCAATGGAAAGGCCTTTTCCTTTCTGCGAACAAATGGAATAAATATCGCTATCGAAATTTTCTACAAAGGTAAGATGTTCTTTTAATGGCTGTTGTAAGCTAATTAAACTAACGATCGATTTCGCGTAGTGAATGTCCTGCAATTTAGGGTCAAAAGGAATGTCCGAGTTTTTTAGCAGTTCTAATGATTGAGGTAGTGGACAGCTTAAAATAATATTTTTGGAAAGTATGGAATCGCCACTGTCTAAGGTTAGACGCCAGCCGTGCGGAGTATTTTTAAGTGTTATGACTTTGCTGTTGTATTTGAGGTTCAAATTTTGAGAAATCTCTTTGGTTAATCGAGTCATTCCACCCAAACCAAAGTAAGAGTCAAAATCAGGCACTGGAAATCTTTTTAAAATATTTCGACTTGTCCAGAATTCAATGAGCGCGTCCGAAATTTTGGTACGTTTTATAAATTGAGCGCCGTGATCAAATTTCGATTCGTTTAGTCTTCGTGTGGCCATACGGCCACCGCAACTTTTTGACTTTTCTAAAATTAAAACCGAAGCGTTTGACGTGTCTAATTTCCATCCTATGTCTAGGCCACTTATTCCGGCGCCTACGATTGCAAAATCGTATATCACTTATTTCCATCCTTTAGTAATTCCATCTACAGATTGACGACTAGATTTAAAACGAGTCGATTTAAATCCCCTTTTAGTTTCATGTTTAAGGTGGCCCTGGTTATGTACGCGGCGTCTCCACCTGAAGAAAGCCGATTCTGAAAGTTGTGTTCGCATAAAGCGCACGCATTCATTTTCAGATAGACCGAACTGTACGTGGATGGCTTCAAATGTTGTTCTATCTTCCCAGGCCATGCGAATGAGGCGTTCCACTTCATCTTGTGTGAATGAGTCTATTTTGTTTTTAAGGCGTCGTGAAAGTCCCATTTACGTCTCTCTTTTTGAAAGGTCTTTCATCATTTCCCAGTATGGGGAGATATCTAAATTGGCGTTTAAGCTTTTTAGTATTGAGTAAACTCCCGCTAACTTGCGGTGCAAGAAAATTATAGAATAGGGTGGTGGACTGTAAATCAGGTGATCAGAAAGGGATTTAACGGCAGTTTGTGATTCCAGTGTATGATTTCGATCTGAGAAGTCGAAATGAGGTGACCCTTTCGCACGGCTAACAAAAAATGGCTTGATGGCTGTTTTTAGCATAGTCTCAAAGGCTTTAAAGGCCTCTTCAGATTCACGTGGGTCTATTAATCCAAAGTCTATCGACAACGTTCTAAGCTTCGCACTCTGGTTTGTGGCGGCAGCATCCAAAAGGTTGATGTAATTTAGGATGAAGTCTTTTGAATACTGTCTTGTTGCTCCGAAGTCTAATAAGCAGATGCTGATATCCTTGCCGCTTGCGTCCACCAGAAAGTTTCCCCAGTTTGGATCCGTTTGAACGAGTCCCCATTCAAAAAATTCATGAAAGTATAGATCTAAAATAGCAACTGCCAATGTATGTTTGTCCGCCTGCGCTGGGTTTAGACTTAGCCATTGTCTAAGAGTCAGACCCTTTTCGAAACTCATGCTTAGAATCCTTCTATTTGACAGTTCCTCAATAGGCTCGGGAACGCGATATTGACAAGGAGTCGTTGTATTTAACTTTTTAATTCTTTCCAAGAATTGTTTTTGGAATTTGGCCTCGGATTCATAGTTTAATTCCTGTTCCAGTATGGAACGAAATTCTTTGAAGAGAGGGTCTAAATTCATTTTACGACCAGTCATTTGGCAAAATGAAGTGGCTAACGTTTTCAAAATTTTTAGATCAGCATCGATTGAATCGGCAACCTCTGAAAACTGAACTTTTAGAACGATGTCTTTGTTCATGTATCGGGCTTTATGTACTTGTCCAATACTAGCAACACCTAGGGGAGTCTGGTTGATGGATGTAATCAACGATCTCCGCTCGTTTGGAATTTCGGCGTTGATTATTTTTTCAATCTCACTATATGGGTGTGCCGTGGCGGCATTTTGAAGCTGGCTTAAAACTTCTATAGCTTCTGGAGGAAAATAGTTATCTAGGTCCAAACTTAATAGTTGTCCCGCTTTCATTGCAGCCCCTTTTAGGCTGGATAAACTTTTCGCAATGAGGACCGCTTGCTCGACCCTAGAGTTGAAGTCGTTAGATTTTAACTCTTTTAAGCCTACGCGAGCCGCTAGTTTCGCTAGTTCAAATGTTCTGGCAAGTGGTGACGATTTCATTTTAAAACTCCTATGCTGATAGAAAGGGTCAGCGAACGAATGGTCCAAATTAGGGTCCTTGGCCAGTTTCTGTAGACAAGATTCTTTTTGGAAATGCGAGAGTCATATTTAAGTCTATTATGTGTTGGCACGTTTACAAAAGCTGTGAGCAGCCAAAGAGACACTATTGAAACCAGGTTCCAAAAATAGAACGAATTTGGACTATTTAAATAAAGCCATGCGCCCGTAAAAAGCTCTAGTGACATGACAGGGGCGACTATCCAGGTAATTCGCTGAGTATGAAAACGATGAACAGCGCTAAATTCATTTTTTCCAACTAAAAAGAAGTTTGGATAAAGGATAACCTGGACTAACCAAATAATTCCGGTCATCAAAAGGCAACAGACTAAGTGAGTGACCATTAGAGTGTTCATGTGGGCGCATCTCGGTTTATTTCTAAATCCATTGGAAATTGGAGAAGGTTTTTCTGAGCCAGCATAATTTCCAGCATGAGATTAGCCGATAGTATCATGTCTCCAAGCGAATTGATTTTAGTTTGATCGTAGAGTTCGCTTGAACCTTCTTTCTGTTTGAATGTGCTAAAATCGTGAGTGATCTGTTTCAGCATTTTACGTTCTCGAATTTCTAAAATGTGTTTTATGACTTCGTTTATATTTTCGGACGCTTTATAAATTTTTGTTTTTTCGTTTGGAGCAGGTGCTTCCTCGATAAGTTTGTAACTGCAGAGCTCATCCAAGGCAGGGCTGATAAGCGCTTTAGATAGACCCAGTTTTCGAGTCAAGTCTGTGCAGCTTAGAGGCGTCTTAGAAAGATACACTTGCGTCCAGATTGCACCGTGAATACGACGAAATCCCCAGTAGCGAATAAAGTTTCCGATAGATAACGATAGACTCTGTAGGCTTTTGTTTGATTTAAGTGATTTTTCTTTACTTTTCATATTGTTCATACTACTATGAACAATATGAAAACGCAAATTAAACTAAAGGTATACTACGACGGTCTTTGCAAAGTGTGCAGTAAAGAGATTCATCACTACATGAATCAAAAAGGCGCCGAGAGTATTGAATTTATTGATATTTGTTCGAGTCAATTTAATCCGTCTAACGAAGGGCTTGATCCCCATGCGATTCATAAAATAATGCATGTACGTACGGAAGATGGCACACTTGTGACTCGCGTTGGGGCGTTTATCGAGATTTGGAAACTACTACCTAAGTATAACTGGCTAGCAAAACTGGCTCAGAGACCACTTATAAAATATGGTCTGGAGCAAGGTTACAGTGGCTTTGTTGTCATTCGGCCTTTTTTACCTCGTTACTCTAAAAATGAGTGCAAAGATAGTCCGTACTGTGAACTGAAGAATTGAAATCACTAGGCTTTTTTGTCGAAAGTTGCTAGTCTTCAAATGGTGAAGATTACAGAGCAAACAATTAGCCAAGACCCCGCGGAACCGCCACGACGATTTTTTTCGGACTCGAGACACTATGAGTTCTTGATTTGGTATAGTGATTCAACATTTAAAAAAGTTGTGGGATTTCAAATCGGTTACAAGCCGAGCCCTTTTAACACCAGTGAAGAGTATTTTTTAACTTTAAAGCCTGGTGCTGAAAAAATGAAATACGGGCAAATAACCGGTGAGGGCCAAGGTGTTGTTGCTTCAAAAATTATTGAATATTTGGATCAGCTGCCTCCGCCCGATCTTATCCAGAAAATCATTTACGCATCTATCGAATTACCCGAAGCCGTCCAGGATGCACTAGAAAAGCATTTTTAGCAGGGAATTATGGCAACAAATGAAACTGTTTTGGCTATCGATTTTGGGACCAGTCATTCGCTGGTTGGGGCTCTTCATCAGGGGCAGCGTGTAGACAATATAGCTATAGATCCATCTAGCCAAGATCCCACTCTGATGCGAACGCTACTTTATTTTCCAAATGCTGATCAGTGTTTTTACGGAACCGAAGCTCTGCAGAAATATACAGAATTGGAAATGGAGGGGCGGCTCTTTCGTTCCTTCAAATCTCATTTGCCAAACAAACACTATCTTGGAACCGTTTTTGATAATCGTATTTTGTCGTTGGAAAATATGATCGGACTCTTTTTGCTTGAGCTCAAGAAACGTGCGGAAAGCATTCTAAATACTAAAGTTACAAAGGCTGTGATTGGTCGCCCAGCTCGTTACTCTATGGATGCAGCTGCGGACGAATTTGCAATTCATAGAATGAAAAAAGCGGCTGAGTATGCCGGTTTTACCGATGTCATTTTTATTCCAGAACCACTTGCGGCGGCTCTAGAATTTCGTCGTGGTATCAATCACGACAAAACAATTTTAATTGGCGACTTCGGGGGCGGTACATCGGATTTTACAATCATGAAAATTACTCCAAATGAGTTTCAGAAAAAAGATGTCTTAGCTGTTGAGGGCTGTCCGGTGGCTGGTGATGCTTTAGATAGTGTGTTTATGAGTTCGCGCTTAAATCGTGGTTTTGGAGCACAAACTAAATATCGATTGCCAATGTCGGATAATATCATGACGATGCCGATCACGATCATGGATCGCTTAAATAAGCCTTCACAAATTGTTCACCTGAAAGAGCGTGAGACCTACGAGTTTATAAAGCAGGTTCGCAAATGTGCTTTACGTTCTGAAGACAAAGAAGCCATTGATAGACTTTTTGTACTGTTAGAAGATCAGCAGATTTTCGCATTCTTTGAGGAAATCGAAAAGACGAAAAAAAATCTCTCGTCCCGGTCCACCAGTGCATTTAAATTTGACTACCCAGACTTAGAAACTGCCGAAGTTTTTTCAAGTGTGGAATTCGAAGGGTGGGCTTCGAAAGTAAAAGGCGAGATCGTGTCGGCTCTAGATCGCTGTCTGGCGCAAGCCGGTTTAGCGGATTCGCAGATTGAGCACGTGTTTTTAACTGGAGGGACGGCCCACGTTCCATTTATTCAAAAAGAATTCACTCAGCGATTTGGTAGTGAAAAAATGCAGACAAAGAATTTCTTTCACTCGATTTTATCGGGTCTGATTGAGAGTGCGAAGTCTTGGGATGAGTTGAAATAGATTTATCCTATAGGCCCATAGATTTAATATATTTCAAAAATACGACCGACTCTCCGAAAATATAGTAGGAGGCAATATGGCACTTTCAACATTTGAATTAGCTATGATAGGTGGCTTAGTCTCGTTGCTGTCAACTAGCCTTGGGGCAATTGGGTTCGGTTATTTTCAGCGACTGACATCGATATCTAAAATTAGGTGGTCCATTGATTTTGCGCTTGGGATCATGTTGTCAGCATCAGCATTTTCATTGATTGGTCCTGAATTAATAAACTCACTTCACGATGGTCATAAGATGATTCTAACTTTATTTGCGCTAGGTGTGGGAATGTTGTTTGTTTCACTGACTCAGAAAGTTGGAAATATTAGCTCATCGCGCGGCCTTCTTGTATGGACTTTGTTGTTGCATAATTTTCCAGAAGGTATGGGGGCAGGAGCGTCTCTAGCGGGGCTGCCTGGTGTGCAGGCTTTACCAATACAAATCGCGATTTCGATACAAAATGTGGCGGAAGGTTTTTTGATGGTATTATGTATTCAATCAATGGGTGTGCGTCCGTCACTGGCTATCTTAGGCGGCCTTGCCTCGGGTTTTGTCGAGTTCTGTGGGGCTGTTGTTGCTGGCTATTCACTTTCATCTAACGAAGCGGCGCTGCCCCTTTTGCTGGCCGCAGCTGGTGGGGCTATGGTAATGTCTGTTGTGATGGAACTTAAAGAAGCTCTTGATAAAGGTCGCGTAATTTCAAAGGTGCAAATGTTAATCGGACTCGGCTCTGTTCCGCTTCTAAATTCACTCCTAGCTTTTGTTATGTTTACCGGCAGCTAATTGATTTTTCTAAAAAAACTAGTTTTCACATGACAGGATTGTATACGACTACTAGTGTTTAGCATGAGGAGTTGGTCTATGATTCAAGTTGAAATTTGGTCCGATATTGTTTGTCCGTTTTGCTATATTGGAAAACGTAATTTTGAAAGTGCACTTAAACAATTGAAAAATTCAGAGCAAGTCGAAATCTCCTACCGTAGTTTTGAACTAGATCCCTCAGCGCAAAAGAGTCAGACGCAATCTATTTATCAAGTCCTGGCAAAAAAATACGGAAAGACGATCGAATGGGCGAAAGAAGCCAATAAATCGGTAGTCGATACCGGTGCTGCGGTCGGCTTAGTGTTTAATATGGATAATGTTATACCTACAAATTCATTTGATGCCCATCGAGTGACTCAGTTTGCGTTACATCAGCAGAAACAAAATCAGCTTTTAGAAAAACTTTTTTCTGCTTATTTCACGCAAGGGAAAGATATATCGGATCATGGCGTCCTTGTTGAGGCGGCAACCTCAGTAGGGCTAGCTAAAAACGACGTTATAAATGTTTTGAGTTCTGACGCTTTTGCTGAAGATGTGCGCGAAGACGAAGACATGGCCCGTGAAGGCGGGATTTCAGGAGTTCCATTTTTTGTGTTTAACCGAAAATACGCTGTATCAGGAGCGCAGCCACCTGAATCTTTTCTGGAAGTTTTTAAGTTGAATACAAACCCAATCGAATAGGAGACTTGAATGATTTCTCTTTCTGAAAAACTCGCTGATGCTCAAAAATACGCATTTTCAATCCGTCCGAAAGTTGGTGGGTTTCCATACTTAGCCGAGGTTTTACGTCAGGCCGGCGTGATT
>DDTZ01000197.1 GCA_002344565.1 Bdellovibrionaceae bacterium UBA2351
CTCTTCTTTCTTCACAATAGTAAGATTTTTTCTATATTGAATTTCTTCAATCAGATCGTTTTCATAACTACTCGAAGCGACAAATAAGTGTAAGTCTGTTGGATTCACTCAGTCTATTTAGCAGCAGCTAATTGTTTTGATCAAGAACGAATTAGCTTAAACGCCAAAGCCGCAGCTATCAACAAGCCTCCCCCAATGGCATAAACAATACCTTTAAACTGAGTCATCAAAAAGAATGAAATGCTGGCCGCAATAAATGGGAGTATTGGAAATTTTCCAATACTAAATGGAACTTTAAATGGTCTGTCTTTGGATTTCTGTTTGTACCTTAGAACAATCAGAGCCACATTTACTGAAAAGAATGCCAGCATTGTGGCTAATGATGAAATACTGGCGACGGTGTCTAGTTTTCCAAGTGGTAATAATAATAAGGCTGCAACTAATATGATCATCGAAGCAATCCACGGAGTCTTTCTTTTAGGAATGGTTTTAGAAATAACTTTCGGCAACGACCCGGCATTACCCATGCTATATAAAATACGACTTGAGCCAATCAGGGAAATCAATGCTGTATTGGCTGTAGAAAACAGCGCCACTGCGCCTAAAATGCTGCCCGCTTGTTCAGACCGAGTTTTAGCCACAGCCATTAGCGGGGCGTCACTTTGCGCAAGTAAATTTGGCGTTATCAAAGTTAAAGCGCTGACACTAACTAAAACATAAAGCGTAGTTGCAATCAAAACACTTATGATGATGGCCAATGGTAGGTGCTTTTCTGGATTTTTAGATTCCTCTGCTAAATTAGCAATGCTTTCAAAACCAAAAAACGAAAAAATTATAAGTGCAGATCCCGCAAATGTGCCCGCCGTCGGTGTAAAAGAAAGTCCACTTCCAAACTTTTCATGTGAAGTACCTAGGTAAATGATAAAAACTAAACCACCGACTTCGATCAGCGTTGACACTACTGTAAACCAACCGGATTGTTGTATTCCGATGATTGCTACCCCGCTAAATACAAGTAAAACTGACGCTGCGACCAAGCTTGTGGATATATCGGTAAACTGATTGACGTAGCCAGCAAATGATAACGCCACGGCTGCTGCCGTCGCTGAACCTGATAATGCCATCGATGTTCCAATTGTAGATGCAATCCAGTTTTCTTTTGTAAAAGCTTTTCCCAAATATATAAACTCTGCCCCCGCTTTAGGGTACATTGCCGAGAGTTCCGCATAGGATAGCGCCGTCAGTAGTGCCGATATTCCTGCAAAAAGAAATCCTAACCATAAAGTTTCACCGGTTTGTTCAGCTGCTTTACCTATTATGGAATAAATACCGGCACCCAAAATCATTCCCGTACCATAGAAAATCAACATGGGAAGACCAAGACTGCGATTCAGACCAGACATAAATTTTTCCTCACACTTGGGGGCATGTTTCCACAGTACTATGAATTAGTGTTCCAATTAACTCTCTTTGCAGTCCCTATGCCATGGTCGGGTATTTGCAATGGTGGCTCTACAAATTTTGGAAAATAAAATCGCATACGTTTATTTAACAAAAAAACAATAACTAAAGGAGCAGTTATGCACAACAAAAGATATGGATCAGACCGCGACAATCGTCGTTCATCAAATCAACGCAACTATGCAATGGAAGACAACAAAAAACGTTTCCAAGATCAAGACTATGACAGATATTTTCCAGAACAAAATTCTTATCATGGACGCAGTGAAGACAACTATTCACAATCGCAATATGGCTCTCAATCACCGCAGCGTGGACAACATTCACAGCAACAGTACGGACAACAATTTGGTTCTAACTCTAACTATGGGCCATCTTCTTTCGGCACATCTGATTTAGGAATGGGTTCATCACAATATGGATATGGTTACGGTTATGGCCAAAATCAGAACAATTACGGCGGTCAACAATCGTCATATGGACAAGATTCATCGTATGGACAGGGCTCACAAAGCTGGTCCCAACCGGTAAGAAATGATGAAGTGTCGCAACCTAGCCGCAGCTTCTTTGGTAAAGGCCCAAAAGGGTTCAAGCGTTCTGATGATAGAATACGCGAAGAAGTTTCTGAAGCGCTTTTTCATGATCACGCGGTTGACGCAAGCGAAATTGAAGTTGCCGTTCACGACGGCGAAGTCACATTGACTGGAACGGTATCAGAACGTCGCATGAAACGATTAGCAGAAGACTGCGTGGAAAAAGTAACTGGCGTTACTGATGTAAAAAATGAGATTCGCATTCAGGCGTCTTCATTTGCAGACAGATCTGAAAAAACTGGCAGCCTACCGAACACCGATGATTCAATGTCTAGCGACCGTTCTTCAGCAGCGGCAGCAGACAAGTCAAAATCAAAAGGCCCAAATAAATTAATGTAGTTAGGAAAAAAAAAGCAGAACCATCTTAAGATGGTTCTGCGATACACATGGGTCGAAACTGAATCTTTTTATTTACGAGATGCTCTGACTCGATAATCTGAACGAACCATCAAGATATAGGCGCCAGCAAGAAACAATGTAGCAATAGACACGAATGCGATAAACGTCTGTCCCGACGACAGAGCCACATTT
>DDTZ01000083.1 GCA_002344565.1 Bdellovibrionaceae bacterium UBA2351
GTTGTTTTCAATTAATCACACCTGTGCCACATTTAGATATAGAGCAAGCCGCCTGGTGCGAAGAACCTGGAATACCACAAAACACGTCGAGAGATTGAGGCTACATTTAGCGATAATTGCTCTACATCATAACAGAAATTTAAAGACGCTCTGGCCACTATTAGATGCACGCTAAGGGGCCAGTTCTTAAGATTTACGTTTGAAATAATAATACCGGCGATACCAAGACCTAGTTTTACGTTTCAGATCGCTGACTGTATCAGTTGGGAACATCGAAACTCTAAATAAATTATGTGGATTGTCTGCAAAGTGTAATACTCCGCGTGTGGTGTTAACTGCAAATGGATAACCGGCGCGCTTGGCTAGTTGAATGTCGCGGTCAGAGCGATCTCCGTAGGTGTAAGCATAGCTTAGAATAGATGTTTCGAATTCGGCTTCGAGTAATTTTTTAGACTCTTCAAATTCGTGAATAGCTTGTGCTTCAGTCATCGTCGATAGCTTTTTGTGATCAAAACCATGACTGCCGATTTCCATGTCTTGGGCTAGGGCCTTTCTTTGATCAGGAGTCATTAGCTTCAGCTGTGGAGCATTCGAATCCGCATCCCAATAGTTGTAGGAATGGGGATTCGTAAGTAAGTAAAACACCGCCCTCATGCCGTTCTTTTTTAAAATCGGAAGCGCTTTTAGATAGTTGTTTTCATAACCATCATCGAAACTAACAATGACGGGACGCTTTGGAAACGGACGATCTGGGTTTGATTTGAAATCTAACAAATCTTTAAACGTTATGCTTTGAAAGCCTGCCGACTTTAAGTACGACATGTGTTCGTCAAAACGGTGTTCTGTAACGTAAATCTTGTGCGGTGATGTGAATCCCGGCTCGACGATTTGATGATACATTAAAATAGGGATATTTTTTTTCACTCGGCGCTTGAACTGCGCCCATTCATAGATATCAACAATTTGATTTACTTCGTGAGTGCGGTTGAAATAGCTGTTTGCTTTTTCTTTTAGTGACTCGGTCGGCAGTTTCGTCAAAAGTTCGGGGTGGCTTAAAAGATTTTCAAGGTCGTTCTTTAAGGTTTCGAAATTAACCGCATATTTAGTTTGGTAATCGATGTCTCCAAAATTAGATTCCGCGCACTGGGCGAAATTTTCAGGTGTCACTAAGCCTAAATAAATTTCTTCGCCGATAGCGAGTACTGGTTTCTGTAAATACAGACTTTCAATGGCGATACGCCCACCACCAAATACAATATCTGAGGTCGCAATTGTCTGGAACAGATGATCTAGTTTTCCTAAAAATTTAAATTGGTTCGGGAAGGCTAGGGTCAATCGCTTAATTTTCTGCTGAGTAGCTTCGTTTAAAAAGCCAGCTTCCCCGCCACCAAACTGAAAAGTGACATTAGGAAATTTAGTCATCCAAGCTTCGACGTGATTATTAATTATATTAGCCCAGTTTAAACCTTTGGGCCCTGAGGTTCGTCCTAAAAATGAAACAGTGATCGTGTGGCCTATCTTTGGGATTGGCGCCGGGATTAGGCTGTCAATATGTTCTGTGTTTAGAAAATTACGGGCGATCTGCACTTGGGCGTCATGAAAGCCGAATTGTTGAACAAAATGTTTTTTTATATTTTCGCAAACACTTAAAATGTTTTCGCCGTATATGTTAAATAGTTTTTTAGAATACGAATAGTGCTGTTTTCCATGAAGGGTCGACACCAAAGCACAGCCGCTAAATCGGGTGGCCCAAAAGCCGACGCGAACGGCGGCTCGTGAATGCGCGTGAATGACATTGATTCCGTTGTTTTTAATAAATCGCCGTAAGAAAATAATACTGCGCAGGCGACGAGCAAACGAGGCATTGTGAATCGGTAGAGGAACAAACGATGCTTTTGTGCGTTTATGAATTTTATCGCTGACGATATAGCACGTGTGCCCGCGTTTAATTAGCTCGTCTGTTAGATCGACGGCATACACTTCGGCACCGGTGAGCTCAACTTGTGATAATAAATGGACAACTCGCATAGTTCTCAACGATTAACAAATTAGCCTATTTGAGTCACCCAAAGACTTTAAAAGCGGCTTAAAAATCAGACGCTTTGGTCAGTTTTAAGCGATCCTCATCCTCGTCAAACGGGATTAGCTCCTGAGGCGTTTTCGACGTTTTAGGTTTGGATGTTAAACTTGGTTCTAGTACGACTTTTTTAGGTGCTGCTTTAACTGGTTCTGCTGGAGGCGTTTCGGCTTTAACCTCGACTACGACAGGAGCCGGTGTGGGTTCAACCGCTTTAGCGTCCGGCTTCTTTTTAGGTACAAATGATTTAGATGGTTTGGTTTTTTCTGCACGTATAGGAATAACAGGTGCAGCTGCTTTTTCTTCTTTAACTTTGTTGTTTAAGGATGGGCGAGGCGTGAATTTAGTTTTTGGCTTGATGACCACTGGCTCGCCAGCAAGGACCGGTGCGGGTTCTTCAACGACTGGGCGTTCAGTTCTTTTAACTGGAGCCGCTGCCACAATCGCGCCCGCTGAGTCATCTTGGATTTGTTTGATGATGGCTTGTTGGGACATTACCAGTTCAGATAGCAAGGAACGTAAGTTTTTTGTGTTGGCCGCCTGCTCTTGGCTAGAGAGAGAAATTTCATTATTGATGTCGGATACTTTTAGACTGCCCGAAAGAATGCTGTTTAAAAGTTCCTGAGAGTTTTGCGCTTGATCACAGCCTTTTTTGATGTTCGTCGTCGTTTCAGAAATTAGAGTCGAGATATCTTTAGCCGCAGCACTACTTTTTTGAGCTAGGTTACGAACAGCTTCCGCAACGACCGCAAAACCTTTACCTTGTTCCCCTGCGCGTGCGGCTTCGACTGCGGCATTAAGGGCTAGAAGATTGGTTTGGAATGCGATGTCCTCGATCAAGCTTAGAATCTCTGTAATTTTTTTAGAGGAATGTGACACTTCATTCATTGATGAATACAATTCTGAAATCGCTTTGACGCTAGACTCGACGGTTGTTCGCGATTGGTGGGATAGCATCGCTGCTTGTTTTGCATTTTCAGATGTCGTTTGAACTAAATTGTTTAGATTTTCGATATCCGAAGTTGAACGCTCTGAATTAGCCATCACAGCTTGAACGGAGCTTAGCAAAGATTCAAGAGTGTTGCGATTACGTTCGCGAAGCGAGTTGATTTCTTCTTGTTTCGAATCGGTATGTGCTTCGTTTTCACCTTTTTGCTTATGAGACTGAATCCAGTACACAGTGCTTAAAACTAGAACACAGGCCACATGGCTTAGAACCAACATTTGTGGCGAGAGCCCGGTAAAGGATAGGCCGGCTAATGTTAAGCTAAAACCCACCAGAGCCCAAAACAAGACAGATAAATTCATTTTTTTCACGCAAAATCTCCCTCTGTTATGTCGGAGAACTGGATGAAAAGTTAAGGCCGGAAGTGGGGATTAAGTGCTCAAGATCTCTGCAGAATAGTGCTAGGATCGTTTAAAATTACTTTGATAGTCTCAGGTTGATACTGAGCTAAGCCCGAAACGTAGCCAACGATGTACACACAAACAGCAATCGCGATTAGGATCGAGATTTTTTTTGCATATAAATAAATCAAAAGCTTAGTTTCATTTTGTATCACAACCATTTGATTTTAAGCATTGACAGCTTTTGAATTCAATACTAAAGATTAGCTTCACGACGCATAATGCGGGAGTAGCTCAGTTGATAGAGCGATGCCTTGCCAAGGCATAGGTCGCGGGTTTGAGCCCCGTCTCCCGCTCCAAGTTTTCTCTTGGAGTTTCAATAACTTGGCTTCTTTCGATTTCACCATAAAACTTTAAGATCCCTGTTCATGGTCCACATATGGTCCACCATTTCGGTAACACTAGGTAGACTCCGGGAAACCTTCCTCCTTATTAAACGAAATTGAAAAAGACCTGGCCACATTCTCGATGCTTCTTCCAACCAGATGCGCGTAAAGCATAGTTGTTTCAATCTTTGAATGCCCGCAGATCTCTTTCACAGTTTTTAAATCAACACCTTCGCTGATCAAAAGCGTTGTCGCTGTATGACGAAGATCGTGAAACCTGATGGGACGATTGCTTGTTTCTTTAATCCAGTCTTCAAGGTCGATATCAAAAAATCTTTTTATGAAGTTATTGTGGTCAATCGGAAGACGACTTTCATTCATGAATATCGTTTCTTTTGAATCAATATTTCTTCGGCTAATAAGATCGTTGAGTTCTGACTTGAGTTCACGATTGCAAGGAACGACGCGATTGGCGTTTCCTTTAGTCGACGTCATCGCTTGCTGAGCCAGGTTAAATTGTCGCCGAATTATAATCGTATTCGTATCCGTTGAGATATCACTTGGATTAAGACCCCAAATCTCTCCAGCACGAAGTCCCGTGTTCAGTGCGGTTAGGTAAACCACAAAAACCCACCGGCGATTAGACCCTTTAGGGTATCGACCGTCGGTAAATTTCAAGAAACTAATAGCTTCTGATTTCTCCCAGAATTTAACTTCCGGAGGTTTCGCTTTTAGTTGTGGTATTCCCGCCGCTGGGTTCACCGAAATTCGTTTGTGCCTGAAGGAATGATTTAGAACCGTAGTGAATATTTGGATATTCCTATTGATCGTAGAATTGGCAAGTCCTCGTTCTTGTTCTTCTCTTTTGAAATCATTTAGAAACTTGAACGTTATTTTATCTAAAGTCATCGCTCCAAATTTAGGAATGATTTGATTATAAATACTTAACATTCGTTTCACATGACCTGGAGAATGTTCGACTTTCGCAAACTCGAGCCAATAATCGGCTTCTTCTTTTAAGGTCCTCTCACTCAATTTTTTTACAGTAACTGGAAGTTCGGCATGTTCTAATTGGGCCTTGTGAAAGGCTTTTAAAAACGCTTCGGCTTCAATTTTTTTATCAAAAACCCGATTTAGGCGGGTAGATCCTCGGCCATTTGTTCGAATCCGAACATGCCACTTGATCTCATTTTTCTCGGTAACTACTTTTCGAATAGACATTTAAAACCTCCTTTAGTGGACGATTCAGAATCAACTAAAACTCAAGTTGATTGTCTGAAGCGACCCAGGCCTTAAACACATGACCTGCTCCCCTTAACACGAGC
>DDTZ01000164.1:0-4088 GCA_002344565.1 Bdellovibrionaceae bacterium UBA2351
GCAGCCATTTCTGTTAAGTTTTTCTTAGCCTCTGGTTTTAGCTCAGCCTTACCCGTATCAAATAAAATATCGCTTTTCATTTTAGAAACTAAACCTTGTTCCGTACGCTTTGTTTCTGCGACCTTTTCTAACTCTTTAGCTTGCTTATCCATACGTTTACCAGCGTAACCACCGATACCCGCACCAATCGCCGCGCCGATTAAAGCACCTTCGTTACGTTTACCCGTTTGATGCCCGATAACTCCCCCCAAAATTGCGCCAGCCGCAGCTCCGATGCCCGTGCCTTTAGCTGTGTTAGGGTTTTCCTTCATCGATTCACAACCAGACAATACAAGGCCTAGTGCTACTAAAGTTGATAGAATAATTTTGTTCATGTCGTCTCCTTTTATTCAACTAATTGATTCCGTTAACAATGGTAACGGCCCCAAAATAAAAGTCAAATTTTCTGTCGAAATGCTTAACACCAAGGCCCTACGCTTCCCTATCTCAGGCAAAAAAGGAGTACTTTTGGACAGTTCATTTTAGTAATTTAAGAATTCTGTTTAGACCTTCGACACAGAAAAAAAAACGACATGATGAATTTTTATACAAACCTATATATTTCAATGACTTACCCGCGACCCGGAATGAGAAAAATGCCGGAAAAAGTCATCTAATTAAGCACTTAGCGCCACCGTTCGCTATTAAATCTAAATCCTCTAGACTTAATGAAAGAGGAGGTCAAGATGACCTTAAATCAACCTACAAAATCACCACGTGTTTCAAACTCAAGATGGGTTCTTGCTATCTGTTTTGCTTTATCAGTTTTTAGCATCTCATGCCAAAAATCTAACGATAGCTTTTCTCTACTAGCAGAGCAATCTACGTTTCAGCAAGGGTCTTCATTCCAAGCTCGTAAAATCGATATCTTATGGGTAATTGACAATTCTGGTAGCATGGAGACATCACAGCAAAACGTCATCTCTAATTTCAATTCATTTATTCAGAGATTCCAAACTCTTAATTATGATTTCAATATGGCTTTCATTTCTACGGATGCATATTTGGATGCTACAGATACAGGTGGTACCTATAAAAATACGTACTGCGTAGCTTTCAATAAAAAGTGCTCTGTATTTCGTGACGGCCCTGGTAAAAATGCAACGGCATCTTATCACAGCGGTATACCAATTATTAATAAGTTAACATCTAATATCACGAGCGTGTTTAATTTAAATGCGGCTCAAGGTATCCAAGGTTACGGTGACGAAAGAGCGTTTCAAAGTTTCAAAACTGCTTTGACGAACACTTCAAATACAGGCTTCCGTCGTCCAGATGCATACCTTGCGGTTATCATTGTAAGTGATGAAGATGATTTTTCTCACAACGCAATGACTCCCGCTCTTGAAACACTTTCTGGAAATTCATATTTAACTGATAGCCGCATCCATTCGGTAGCTAGCTACGTAAGTTGGTTAGATAGCTATACGAATTCAACTCCAGGCTTAAAAAACTATTCCGTAAGTGCGATCACTATTTTAGATCAGGCGTGTTTAGATGATTTGAACACTACGTTTTCTCGTCGAATGGGAACACGATTAGGGCAAATTGCTGATCAAACTGGTGGAACGAAAGCCTCACTGTGTGGAAACTTCGCTCAATCATTAAGTTTAATTTCAGATATGGTTTTAAGTTTAACGTCATCGTTTAAGTTAGACCGCGAACCAATTCCTGAGACAATTAGAGTTATCGTTAATGGTGTTGCTGTTCAGCAGGACTCAGCCAATGGTTGGACCTACGATCCTTCTAACTTAACGGTTAATTTCCACGGATCAGCGATTCCAGCCGCCGATTCGTCAATCAACATCAATTTCGACCCAGTCACAGTCAAATAGGTGTAATTAAAATAAAACGCAGTCACTTAAAGAAAGAGGAGTTTTCTTAAAATGAGTCAACAAGCCCAAGCTCTGAAAAAACAAGAATCAAAATGGTACATTCTTAGGGGCGAAAATAAATACGGCCCCTTCGAAGTTTCCACGATGATTAATATGATTCAAAAAGGAGAACTTTTTGACTACAACTACGTTTGGTCGCCGCACTTAGAAGGCTGGCAACCACTAGGAGAAGTCGAAGAATTCTCTAAAGACCGTTTATCCCTGATCATAAAAACTCACGATCCATTGAGCCACGCATTTAGCCGTCGTGGTGCCGATCGCGCGGAAGTCGTAATACCAATTTCTGGACATAATGACGAATTTTTCTTCAGTGGCCATATTATTTCTTTAAGTGTCAACGGAGCACTCGTTTTAATTAACAATCCGTTATTGTTACCCGGACAAAAAGTGATCCTTAACCTGTCACAGAACAATGTTAATGTAAAATCCTTTAATGTTCTCGCGCAAATAGTCCGAAAGAATTTTAGCAGGCAACGACTCAACGTAAAGTCAGGATTGAATTACGCCATCCGATTTGTCGAATCGCCAGATTGGGCGACCAAACAAATCGAAGAGTTAGTTAACCTCTATCATGAAGTGAATGCGACGGAAAACGTAAAGGAGTAAACAGATGGAAAATTTATTTAACTTTTTAAAGGAAGCTGGTTTTTTCGGAGCCTTGATTGTGATGACTGGTTTCATCTCGGTCTACTTCATCGCTGAGCGTATCAAAGTTCTATACTTTGACTACGGGATGGACGTTAAAGACTTCTCACAAAGAATTCATGCTTTAATCGTATCTAAAAAATTAGACGAAGCTCTGGTGCTAAGCGCACAATTGGAAAAAAAACCAATGGCTCGCGCGTTTAAAACTATTTTGGAAAAAGCCGATCGTGATGACGAAACTATTTTCCAAGCTCATGATAATGCCATGAGCGAGATCATTCCGCTGTATACTAAAAAATTACATTACCTAAGTATGTTAGCCAACGTCGCTACGATGGTTGGTCTACTAGGTACAATCTCTGGTCTGATCACATCGTTCAAAGCCGTATCGAAAGCTGATGCTGCTTTAAAACAACAATTACTATCTAGCGGTATCGCGGAATCACTGAATGCAACCTTGTTAGGCTTAGTGGTTGCGATTCCGGCCATGGTATTTTTCTCGGTTCTTTCTGGACGACAAAATCAGTTAATCGAACAAACAACTGAAAAATGCGGTAAATTAACAGAGGTTTTGACCTCTTCACATTTA
This sequence comes from Bdellovibrionaceae bacterium UBA2351, assembly GCA_002344565.1. Taxonomy (GTDB): domain Bacteria; phylum Bdellovibrionota; class Bdellovibrionia; order Bdellovibrionales; family Bdellovibrionaceae; genus UBA2316. The sequence goes on from DDTZ01000164.1 coordinate 3,169, forward strand.
CCACAATTGACTCGTCAGAATGTATTCCCAGATCAATTGCCACCGAACCCAAATTCGAAGGTGTCTTAGGCGAAATCGTAATTCAGGCATAGGGGTACAACATGGGGATCAAGAAGTTCCGCACACACTACGAGGAATTCGAATTAGATTTAACACCGTTACTAGCGATTATCATGAAGCTAGTACCGGTACTGGTTATCTCTTCTTCATTCTTACAGCTTACACAAATCGAAACTGATTTGCCTCAAGTCGTAAAGCAAGCGATCGAAGATCAAAACAAGAATCCAGATAAAACGGCTAAAATTAAAATCATAGTCGATGATTCAAAAACTATGAATGTCGTTGTTACGAAAGATGACGCAACAGACACGTCGTCAATCCCGGCAAAAGGTGATGCTCTAAATTTAGCAGCATTGAATTCAAAGCTTGTAGAGATCAAAAAGAAGAATCCGTCCGTATTTAAGATTGAGCTAGCACCAAGCGATTCGATGTCTTACAGCGAAATCGTTACAATATTAGATGGTTCTAGAAAATCTAATAATAATGATGAATTCATTTTCGTAGATCCAAAAACAGGCAAAGAAGTTAAAACTGACTTTTTATTTCCTGAAATTGTATTTAACAACATTTTTCAATAGGTCGTTATGGCTAGAAGAAAACGTTATACACCAGAAGTTAACAAGAAAACAGCTCTGATGGTCAATGTGACATCGCTAACGGATATGTTTACCGTTATTCTGGTTTTTTTACTGCAGACCTACAACACATCTGAAGTTCAATTGGAACCACCTCCAGAATTACGCATGCCTACCTCACAGTCGGAAGGCGTATTAACTCAAGGTTTGGAAATGACATTGAGTAAAGAATCACTATCCATTGGCAAAGAAGTCTTGGCCCAAGTAAACGGTAAAGATTTTGCT
>DDTZ01000164.1:4442-12479 GCA_002344565.1 Bdellovibrionaceae bacterium UBA2351
CGTCTAAAGAAACCACGGTAAAAGCAGTGAAAGACGGCCAAATATTATTAATCGCCGATCGCGAACTTCCTTACGCGGTCATCAAAAAGGTAATGTACACGGCATCCATGGCTGGATTTCCGCAAGTTAAACTCATAACCACGAGTCAATGATGATAAGATTTGCTAGTTTAGTTCTACTATCTCTACTAACCACGTCCCTATTCGCGAATCCCAAAGGCGATGACCGGGGACTCCTACCCGAACTCAACACAGAAAAAAGCACTGAAAAAGAAAGCGATTCGCAAGCTTTAAAATCTGAAGTACTTATTTCAAAAACTGAAAATAAAGCGATCGAAGCTTTGCAGAGTATTTTGAAAAAGAAAAAGGGCTCACCGCAAGAACCTGAGTTATTAAATCGTTTGGCAGAGCTTTACATGCGTAAATCAAAATCTGGTCGTTTCTTCGACTTGCAAAGAAGCGCCAACTCAAAAACACTGAGCTCATTTCCGGTAGCTCAAGATAAAGGTGCCGACTGGTTGCAAAAGGCCGTAAAGACGTATAATCAAATTCTAACTCAGTTTCCAAAGTTTAGCGAAACTGACAGTGTACTATTTAACTCAGCTTTTGCTTATCAGCAGTTGAACTTAAAGAAAAACTCGGAAGCCAACTATAAAAGTTTAATCGAACGCTTTCCAAACTCCCCAATTTTGCCAGATACTTTGTTAGCCTTGGGCGAACTTTTATATGATCAAGGCCGTTTCGCTGATGCAAAATCCTATTTCGAAAAAATTGAAAACTATCCGGATTCGAGGGTTTACGTGTACGGCTTGTATAAATTGGGCTGGGCCAATTACAATTTAAAGAACTCAGCGGAAGCTATTAAAAAGTTGAAACTAGTAGTTGAAAAGAATCCTCCAGAATCGGAAGTCAGCAATAAAAAGGGTTACTACTTGCGTAAAGAGGCTATTCGTGACCTGGTCCTGTTCATTGGCGAGGTCTACCAAGCCGAAGATTTATACGACTTCTTCAAAGCTATCGTAACAACTGATGAGTTAGGACCTGCCCTATTTGATATGGCTAAGCTTTACGATTCGTATTCTCGCTTGAAAGATATCCATATCTTTTTAAATGAATTCATCAAGAAAGAGCCAGACAATTTATACGTGGTAAAATCCCACATCTTAATGGCCGAAACATACGAAACGATTAAAAAGCGGGAACAAGTTATTTCCGAATTAACCTACGCGGGTGAAGACTGCGCGGTGGGTTCAAGATGGCGCAAAGAACAAACGACCGAACAAGTCGCCGAAATCTGCCAATCCGAATTTAAACGTGCCAGCTTAGACCTTGCCAAGCGCTGGTGGGAAATATGGCAAAAGAACAAAAATCATAAAGAATTCTCTCTTTTAACAGAGACTATTCTTAAGCTGATTATAAAAAACGAAGATGTAGCAGCTCCTGACTTAAAAACTCGAACGATCTTAGCTGAACTTCAATTTCAAATTGAAAAGTTTAATGACGCCGCAGAGAACTACTACTTTGTAGCGTCTAATTCCAAAGATAAAAAAGAAACTCACGATACATTGTATGCCAGCCTTTACTCTATTGAAAAGCAGCTGGACATCAAACCCTCGGATAAAAAGAAAGACGAACGTAAACAACGCGCTATCGAATACTACACTAAATTTCCCGAAGGCGAGCACTTCTATCCAGTCGGCTTAAAGGTTGCCGTAACCTACTACGAAGAGAGAAACTACGACGAGTCCTTAAAAGTTTTAGCGGTTACGGAAAAAGCTAAAAATGATTTGGTTGTCCGTTCAAAATCGCAAGATTTAATTTTGGATATCTATAATATCCAAAAACGTTACACGGAACTAAAAAATCTTTCTCAAAACTATTTAAAAGAATCTAAGGACGACGCTCGCTCTAAATCATTATTAAAAATTAATGAAGAGTCTCACTTTTCTGAAATCCAGGTTAAAAATAGCCAGCTTAAACCACTTGAGCAAACTCAAAACTTGGTTAGCTATTTTGAATCTCACAAAGGTTCCGATTTAGGACAACGAGCGCTATTAGATGCTCTGAAAATCTATTTGGAAAATAAAAGTCTTAGCAAATTCACTCAGTCTGCGGAAGAGCTCTTAAAGCTGTATCCAAACTACGACAAGAAAACGAATTTGATCAAAGACCTTATTAATTCCTACACAGACTTAACTCAGCTAAAAAAAGCCGGCGACTGGTCGTTAAAGTTAGCTGCCCTGGAAAAAGAGAAAGACAAGAAAACGTTATATACTGAAAATGCAGCCGATTTATTTTTACTTGAAGGCAATAACAAAGAGGCACGAGCAATTTATCAACAGCTATTGACTGAGTCTTCGAAAGACAAGCGCATTCAGCTGTTTGCTAAAATCAAAGCCACGTTAGATTCAGCTAAAGACCAAAAAGAAATTCAAAAAATTAATGGCATCATCATGGATTTGAATATTGAGCCGTTCGCAACCGAAGTTTTAACTGAAAAAGCAGTTGCTCTCTATAATGATAAACGCCTAAAAGAGGCGTTTGAACTTACGATGAAAATTCTAAAACGTGACTCCCCGAGCGAAGCACGCGCTAAAGCCCGTTTTATTCAGGGTCAAATTTTAGAACAAGAGTTTACGTCCCAAAGCATGAAGACATCAAAAGAAGATCGTTTAGCACTAATCATTCAGTTAAAAACAGAACGACTAGAAAAAGCGCAAACGGCCTACTTAAGTGTAACCAAGATGACAACCGCTCCCGACTTAGTACGCAGCAGCTTTGAAGCAATTGATCGTTGCTATAGTCACTACATTGATTCCCTTGCTACGATGCCGTTACCAGAAACTCTCTCTGCAAATGATCAAGCAGAACTCCGAACCGAAATTAAAAAAGTTCTTGGTCCCATTGAAGAAAAACGAAAAGAAAACTTAAGTGCCATCGGCGAAAAAGATTCTTCGAAAGTTCGCAAAACTGCAAACATCGATTCTTGGTTAGAGGCAACACCTGAAGCCAGTGCTCGTTTAGAACTAGGCACGAAATATGAAAACTTCCTTACGGTTGCGATTCCTAAAACGTTGACTGGCGAAGTTAGGTTATATTCTAGCGAGGAGGTTGGTGATTGCCGCAAAGATACAAAGACTGTCGATCTATCTCTTATTTATAGTTGCGGTGAAAAATTCCAATTGGATCTTGCTGATGCATACACTAAGCAGCTTTCTGATAAAGAGAATAATCTGGAAGTGCTTCAGTGGGCTAATGGTTACCTTGCCTTCAAAAAAGGCCAGCACCTAAAAGCCCAATGGATCTTTGAAAAACTATTAAAAGAAACTCAAAACAATATTGGCTTGATCCAGTTCAATATCAGTCTTCTTAAAAAGAAAAACAAACCCGAAGCCACTACTATGGATGTTAACCTTGAAGCTCTCGCTAATTTAAATGATGAAGTGTCATTCATGGGCTTATACTCTAAATTCCTAATGTCATACAAAAACAAGGACTATAAAAAGATCGAAGCTATTCACTACAATCTTATGAAACATCGCGAGTTTGCAGAGAATGCGGCCTTACGTGAGTACCTTATTCCTTTCATTGCTGAAAGCTTGTCTCAAGTTGAGAATACGGAAAAGGCAATTAAGGTATTAGACTCTCTCCCAACAGCGCAATGGAAGACTCCAGAGTATCAATACGTTTCGAAGGCACGGATATATGAAGTGTTTAAGAATTCTACAGAACGCGCTATATATTTCTACGATTTAGCTAATAAAGAAACTAGACTAGCCGATAAGAAATCGTGGCTAGTTAAGAAGTTAGACTTCTTAAAAACCAAAAAACAGTAACTTAAAGTCTAATACGGTATGTAAGCGGTGGGCAAAAATTTGTTTAAGGAAGGACTTGTATGAAAGCTTATCTACTATTTTCTATAATGTTGGTAATATCCATACCTTCATTTTCCCAATCAAAAAAGAAAGTTGTCAGAAAAGTTCAAGAAGTTAACTTTTCTGAAATGAGCATCAAAGGAACCATTAGAAATCCGGATGGCGCGTTCCTCGTGCAGAAAAAAGGTATCAAATTTATGCCGTTAGTGGATGTTCAAAAAAATATGGACAAGAAAATCCGGGAAGCTAGCTTTTACGTGAGATAATAAAATGATGAAGCAACTTTTTATCGAACAAACTACTACCACTGGCGAGAGAAAAGTCTGGAAAATTTCAGGCGATAAATCTCAATATACATTCGGCACTTCGCGTACAGCTGATCTTGTTTCTATCGATAAATCACTAGAAGCTTGGGAAGGTGTTTTTGAATACCGTGATGGTGACTGGAACTATGTTTCCATGAACTCTCAGTCCCATAAAATGGTTAACGGACCGATCACATCGGTAAATTCAGAAGCTAATGTTAATTTTAGTCAATCGACACTGAAACTAACTGAAGTCAGCAAAAATATTGAAATTAATAAATTTCAAATTGCTCCGACTACGGCGACAAAAAATGTTAAGAAATTTCAAATCTTCCAAGTGTGCTTTGAAGACGACGTCGTTGAAACGCAAATCATTCCATTCAATAAAAAGTACACATCGCGCACTCTGCCTAACGCAGTTAAAATAGATCCTATTCCATCATCTTCTTGGAATGTATCTAAGTACGGTGAGTTTACGTTGAAACAAAAGTCGATCGAAGTGGAAAAACCAACGCAACTGTTTTTCTTGCGGATGGAAGACTTCATTGAACGCGACTCCAAAGTTGGCTTAGCGGCCCTAATTACGTTTTGTTTAATTTTTGCAATTGGCTTTTCAATGATTCCAAGAACAGAGCTTTATGTTCCCGTTTCTAAGAAAGCGATAGCTAAAATCATTATTACTGAACCTACGCAGCCTATGAAGAAAGAAAAAAGCAAGGTTGCAGTTAAGGATGAAACACAAAAACTAACAGCTCCGGTGGAAGCTCCCAAAGTTGAGTCCGCTGGCGACAGTCAACCAGCTAAAACAAAAGTCGCTGGTATGCTTAAAAACTTAAATTCCGGCAAGATTTCATCTTTGTTATCAAAGGTATCTAACCAAGGAGCTCGATCAAAAACAGTTATTTTATCTGATGGCATTGCAGCCGGCAGTGGACCTTCTGGCCGGGCATTAGCCGCTTTAGGTAAAATTGAAAAGTCTGGTGATGATTGGAGCCAAGATAGTGGTTCACGTGGCCTAAAAATTTCCACAAACGGTATCGGTGGTGGTAAAAGCGTTGGTAACTTTGCCGCTTTATCTGGCGGTAAAGTCGGAAAAGGCGGCGTCGGTTTAATCGAAGACGAAAGCGAAGTAGTCGGTGGTCTAGATCGGGAAGAGATCGCAAACTACATCCGCACTCAGCTGGGTCAGATTCTATACTGTTATGAACGTCAACTATCTGCTAACAAAGAATTATTTGGTAAAGTCTCTGTGAAATTCACCATCAGTGGTAGTGGGAAGGTCGAAACTCAGGCCGTGAGCGATACCACCTTGAAGAATACTACAGTCGAAGGATGTATGCTGAATAAAATTGCGAGCTGGAAATTTCCAGCGCCGCGTGGCGGAACTAAGGTCATAGTGACCTATCCGTTCTTGTTTAAGAGTACTAACTAGAAAGCACAATCACAGGAGGATATGTGGCATACCATCAATCGACAACAGTAGCATTGCTTTGCCTTGCGATTTCTATCTCATTTTCGACCACTGCCCTAGCTCAACAAGCTAAGCCAGAGGAAACAAAGAAAATCGAGAACGTGGATTCCGACAAATTGGATATCCAAAAACTAGAACAAAAGTATTGGTCAGCGAAAGACGATGACTTTAGCGTTATCCAAAATCGCGCTTTCCAAAAAGAAAAACGAGGCTTCTTGTCACTGAACTACGGTATCCCTTTCAACGATCCAAACTCGATCGGCAGTTTAACTGGTCTAAATTTAGGCTACTTCTTCAATGAACGATTTGGATTAGAATTAAATTACGTAAATGCAAGCTTTGGCTTCAACGATACCGTTGACTATTTCAAAAAGCGTTACGGCGTCCTACCCGACCACAATCAATTTAAATCGGCGCAAACTTTAATGGCCTACTGGGTACCCATCTACGCTAAAATGAGTTTGCTTGATAAAAAAATTATCTATTTTGATATGGGTTTCGGTTTAGGCTTAGGAACAACTACATTTGACCAAGTTTCCTGTACGGTGCTTGAGAACTGTAAGTCAGGTACGGGTTTAGAAGGTATTACTAAATCTTCTAAGTCTAGCTCTCACTATGCCTTTTCAATCATGCAGCAGTTCTTCTTATCAGAACACTGGGCGATCCGTATCGACTTAATTAACCGATATACAAACGAATCACGCGTGAACTCAACAAATGGTCAAGATATCGGATCTAAAATGATCAACGATACGGCCTTCCAATTTGGCGTTACATTCTGGAAATAGAGGACATATGATTAAATCAAAAATCAATTTAATGTTATTGGCTCTAGTGGTTCCGTTCTTGGCAAAAGCCGATCTTGAAATTTCAAGTAAAGGTACGGCCCCATCTAGAAAGCTAAAAATCAAAAAGTCAAAAGTTCCATCTTTTGACTTTAAACCGGGTCAGGATATTCCAAGAATTGACATTGGTACTGAAAACGAAATGAGTTTCAAGGATACGCCGCTGAACCTTCAGCAAAATCAGGTGCAGGTGGAAAAAATTCGCAAGCCTAACATCATCAAAATGGTGGATGTTGATAAAAAGGCAACGGCTATCCCGGCTATCAATCCTGTGAAAACTATTTCTTCACAGAAAACAATTGCAGCAGTACCGTCTTTAGATCCTTTAAAAGATACGTATTCGCCGACATTCCTTGAGCCTAATGTAGCGCTTAAAAATATTATTTTATTTAAACCTCAAGAATTTAAACTACTAGAAGGTCAGATCTACTTCGAAAACGTAAAAAATTTCGAAATGGCGTTAGCTCACTTTGGTGAGTTACTAAAAGATAAAGAGTTCGGTTTAGAGGCATACTATCACTATGGCTTAACAGCTAAAGAGTTAAAGCTATATTCTGAATTCAAAAATGCCCTGGTGAAAGTGTCATCGCAAGCTAAAGCCAAAGACCTTAAACTATGGGCCACTGAAGAATTAGTTAAAGGTGTATCGTTACTTGAAATCAATGATATTGGCGACATCGATCCTTTAATTGACGGCGCTGATTTTGATGCTGACAAATACGATGCCTACCAATTCTACCGTGCCAAATATTATCTAGAAAAAGGTAACCTAAGCGAAGTAGAAGCTGCGTTAATGCTGATTCCAGAAAAGTCAGAATTCTATCCAGAATCTAGATTCATCGCGGGTCTTTCTAAATATCGACAAGGTAAAATCTCAGAAGCTGAAGCATACATCGATGAGGTTTTGAAAAACAAACAGTCGTTACCGTCCATTCAAACGGTCGCTTCATTGACATTGGCCCGCATCCATTTTCAAAAGCAAAATTACAAAGAAGCGCAAAAGCTTTATCTAGCAGTAGATAAAGACCACCCCCTTTGGTTGCAGGCGATGGTTGAGCTAGCGTGGACACAAATTCTAATCAACGACTACGAAGGTGCTGCGGGTAACATGTTCTCGCTACACACAGATTTTTTCAAAAATGCATATAACCCCGAATCCTATGTGGTTCGTACCGTTAGCTACCTAAATCTATGTCAGTTCGGTGACAGCTTGCAGGTTTTGACGGCCTTAGGCAGAAAATACGCTCCTTACTACGGACGCATTGAAACATATATGTCGCAAAAGAAAGATCCAGCTGATTACTACCAAACGGTTCGTTCTTGGCTAAAAAATCCAGAACAACGCGATGTGGATGGTGTTCCGCGCTCGTTCGTAATTGAACTGGCTCGCCACCCATCTTTCATCACAGTACAAAAAGATATCAACCGTTTAGAAGATGAAATTACGGCGTTTAATCAAGTGACATTAAGCTTGATCCAACGTGAAAAAGATTTAATCAAAAAACAAGCGACGTTAAGCCAAGACTTGGCAAATACACGCGC
>DDTZ01000029.1 GCA_002344565.1 Bdellovibrionaceae bacterium UBA2351
CTTTCGTACGAAAATTAAAGAAGAATATAAAAATATTAGAGAGGCTTTTCTTGCCAAGAAGTCGGAAACAGAACTGGTTCCCTTGGTCGATGCACGTAAACACGGATTCCAGTGGAAAAAAGAAACCGCCCAGATCGAAACGCCAAAGCAAATGGGTGTTGTCGAAGTGACGCCAGCGCTTGCTGAGGTCGCTAAAATTATCGATTGGTCGCCGTTCTTCTGGTCTTGGGGGCTTAAAGGCACGTATCCAAAGATTTTGGACAATGAGCAAACTGGTGCTGAGGCTAAGAAGTTATTTAATGATGCGCAGTCATTGCTAAAGAAAATAATTGAGCAAAAACTGGTGACACCGAAGGTTTTGGTCGGCGTATTTAAAGCACGTAGTGAAGGCGAAATGGTTGAGGTCGATGGCCCAACGAAAACGCATGTATTCCATTTCTTAAGACAGCAGCGGCCAAGTGAAATTAACAATAATGTTCATTATTGCTTGAGTGATTTCATTGCTCCTAGGCATTTGAACATCACGGACTACATGGGAACTTTCTGTGTAACAGCCGGATCAGAAATTGAAACATTAGCCGATGACGCCGCAAAAAAAGGCGATGATTACCAATCAATTTTAATTAAATCAGTAGGGGACCGTCTTGCCGAAGGTTTAGCCGAGTGGGCTCACGTGTACGTCAGAAAACTATTCAGCCATGGTCAGACGGAAGCGTTAACTGTGGATGATCTGATTAAAGAAAAGTATCGTGGTATTCGTCCAGCTCCAGGCTATCCCTCATGTCCGGATCATTTGCATAAATACCAAATATGGGAATTGATGGATGTTGAAAAGCGAATTGGGGTTGGGCTTACGGAATCAGCGGCGATGAAGCCGGCTAGCTCGGTCAGTGGGTTTTACTTCTTCCATCCCGAATCGACTTACTTTTTTGTAAGCCGAATTGGAGAAGATCAACTGAATCACCACATTCAATCTAGAAAAATCGACCAGAGTGTACTCAAACGCTGGCTATCACCGTTACTTTGAATGAGCGGGCTCGTTTAGTGCGATCGGCAAGTTCTTTAAGCACTGGTTCGACTCAGCAATTTGTCGTGCGCCAATATTTGAAACGGATTCGCCACGATAGCAAACACCCAGTGATGTGAATCCAAACACAAGAAGTTTAGATTTTACTGTTTGCGTTCTTTGATCGGTTCCGCTGATGCGGGTGATTAGCGAGTGCACACGGGTTTGACCTTCAATGGATTTATCTAGTACCCATTCCACCACTTGATTGTCGCCGCCAATGCGATTGAATGAGCCTGCGGAAATTACAAGTTCCCATGTTTCAAATTTTTTGCCTTTGTATTGAATCCACATATTAGTCCAATCACCGGATGCGATGTCTAATGCAATTCCTTGAGGGCCTAAACACGTTGCCGAGCTGCCGCCTTCACCCGTCGAGGAATTGATGCATTTGTTATATGCAATCGATGAATAAGTACTGACTAATCCTTGAGCTAAAACTGAAAAACCGACCATGAGAGTGGCTAAACCAAGTTTTAAGTGCATGAAGGCTCCTTAGTTAGGGGAGTAAAGATAGTAGCGAGGATCATACCTAAGAGCTACTGTCAGAGTTTTTGACAGATAAAAAATACCAAACGTCTGGATAATACTAATTTAAATTGCGCGCCATGCGAACCTCTTGTCGCTTTCAATTGAGTGTGACAGGCTAGGGTGAAAGGGGTTTTTTTAATGAAACAAATTATTTATATATTACTAGCATGTGCTTTGTCGCAAACGGCGACGGCGGAAACAACATTTACAAACATTTCTGAAGATGATTTCAACAGCATCGCCCAGGATATGTCCGCCAACTTTACTCATAGTTCAATTTTAGGGGCGTCTTCAATGGGGACAGTGGTTGGATTTCAAATCGGTCTTATCGGCGCGCAAACCGGTGCGTCTCGTACAAATGAAATCGTAAAACGTAATGCGGGCTCAGAGCTTCCTAACCTTTATAATGGCGGCATTATGGCAGCGGTTGGGGTTCCTTTTGGTTTAGCTGTCGAAGCTGTATTATTTCCCAAAATAACAGCATCTGGTGCGAGTTTAAATTCGACGTCGTTAGCAGTTAAATACAACATGAATGACCTAATTCCTGTTCTTCCTATTAATTTAGCAGTGCGTGGCGTGTATTCGACATCTGGATTTAGTTTTTCACAAACTCAATCGGGTGTAGAAACAAAAGTTGAAAATAAAAACTCTGTGACAGGTTTACAACTTTTAGTATCACCGATGATTCCAGTTGTTGAGCCGTACCTGGGTGTTGGATTATTAAATTCATCAAACGAACTGTCTGCAACTGGTAGCGCGATCTTTGATCCGTCGTACACGACGTCACAGTCCCAAAAGAAAACAAATTCATCGACACAGATGTTAGCTGGTGTAGATGTGAACTTACTTCTATTGAAAATGGGCGTGGAGTATTCAAAAGCATTCGGTACCGATCGTTACGCGTTTAAATTTGCCTTTGGTTTTTAAGAAAATGAGGCCCTTACTCTGCTTGATTCTTGGGGCAACCCAAGGTAGGGTCGGGGCATGAATATTTTAGTTACTGGCGGCGCCGGCTATATTGGATCTTTTGCAAGTCATCGATTAATTGAACGCGATCATCATGTAGTTGTGTACGACAATTTGTCCACTGGTCATAAAGAATTTCTGCATCCAAAATGTAAGTTCGTAATGGGAGACATCCGCGATCGCGAGCTCCCAGCGCGGGTGATGAAAGATAACAAAATCGACCTCGTCATGCACTTTGCGGCTAAGACGTCAGTTCCTGAATCTATCGAAAATCCATTAGATTATTTCGAAAATAACTCGTTCGGTACTATGAACCTTTTACAAAACTGCCTTAAGGCCGGAGTGAAGAAAGTCATCTTTTCTTCAACGGCGGCTGTTTACGGGGATACTCGTAAGGATTTTGTTTCGGAATCTGACGACTTGATGCCGATCAATCCTTATGGTGAATCTAAAGTATTTGGCGAACGTATGATTGCTCATGTGCATGCGGCCCATGGGCTCAATGCCATTATTCTTCGTTATTTCAATGTCGCGGGTGCAAGCCTTGATAATAAGCTAGGGCAGAAGAATCCCAAAGCGAATCATCTGTTTCACCACCTGACGGAAACGGCCGTAGGGCGACAGGCGACGATGGCGATTTTTGGTAACGATTACCCGACGGCAGATGGTACGGGGGTTCGTGATTTCATTCATGTCGAAGATATCGCCCATGCTCATATTTTGGCCGCCGAGAAGTTAACTAATGAATCTAACTATCTACAGACATTTAATTGTGGCTACGGGCAAGGCTTTAGCGTCCTTCAGGCTCTAAGAATGATGGAGGACGTATCGGGTAGAAAGATTGCCTACGAAATTTTAAGCCGTCGTTCGGGAGACCCCGCAAAAGTCTTAGCTAAAGCGGAAAAGATCAAATCTGAACTTCAGTGGGCGCCTCGCTACAATGATTTGAAAATTATTTGCAAAACAGCGTTCGATTGGAAAAATAGCCATAGTTCCTAGCATTTAAGCACTGCTTAAATGCGCTTCGCGAAAAAACAAAATCCTGTAAAAATAGTTGTTGAAATAAAGACTCTACCCCGCTACGTTCGTTCTCAACTAATAACGTATATATCGATGATAGGTTACGAAAACCATGGTTCGATGTTTCTACCAGGCTCCGTGAAGGCCTGACTACGGGGGAAAAATGACTTTTTCTAAGTCTGCTCTAAGAGTTCTTTTCAGCGTGTTGATAACGACTGTTTTTATTTCGCAAAACAGTTATGCATTAGACGCTCGCACAGTTGGTCCACTTCAAAAAAATCCGTACAATCAGCCTCAGTTGATCATTCGATCAAACACCGGTTCATTGAATATTCGGAACCCGAGAAATGGCCAATACATGTCTCGCTATATTCCTTATTATGGCCAAGCATTTTATCAGGCGATGAAATCTCGCTCAGCAAATACGGCGATGAGAAACACGCTTCGTAGTATTCTGAATTATCCTCATGTGTCTCAAGCCGGACAATTAGACCAAATCGTTGAACGTTGCCCACCGCCACCAAATGATAAAAATTGTTATCAGCAAACACCACTGGGTTACGAGCGCGCGCGTTTGTTCTTAATGGGGTATTTTTACCTAGTTCAGCAAGACAACGGACAGTATGCGATCAAAGAGGCATACTGCAACAAGCTCTACGGACAATCAGAATTTAAAGGCAATGGCCCTCGTCCAAACTACGTACCGGATAACAAAGTTATCAACGTAGAGCATACTTGGCCACAAAGTCGCTTCACTGGAAAACACTCTCAGGAAGCACAAAAATCAGATCTACATCATTTATTCCCGACGGATTCTCAGTTGAATGCGATTCGTGGTAATCATCCGTTTGGTGAAGTGGTTAAAGATTCTACAAACCTTAAATGTGGACAGTCGCGATTTGGTGCCAGCGAATCGATTCGTGGGCCAACGTTTGAACCACCAGAGAATCACAAAGGCCACGTGGCGCGTGCGTTACTATATTTCGCCCTACGCTATGACATGAATATTGAGCCGAATCAGGAAGCTTATATCAGAGCTTGGCATAAACAATACCCGGTGGATTCAGAAGAACTTCTTCGTAACGATGAAATCTATAAAGTTCAAGGCAACAGAAATCCATTCATCGACCATCCTGAGTTGGTTGATACGATTCAAGACTTATAAACCTATCGTCGAGTCGGGGACGCCTAGTCGGGGAC
>DDTZ01000086.1 GCA_002344565.1 Bdellovibrionaceae bacterium UBA2351
CCCCCCCCCAGCCGAGTCCGTCACGCACGATAACAGTGTACCATTAGACTGTAGCACTTCGCTAGGACCGGACGTCGGAGGGGCTGTTGTTGCAAACGTTTGAATCGTGCTAAATTGCGCCGCCGTTGCATACTGCGGAGATGTTCCAGCAAGAAGATTTGTTAGGTTAGTTAATTGCGTTGGATCAAGTGCCGGGGCTGCTGCGGGATTACCACTGCCATCAACGGCTCGCAAAAGATTAGTCACCGCAAATGTTCCCACTTTTTGCGATTCCAGAGCATACATCGATTGCGGGACATAATTTAAATTCATAATCGGCATGGCTTCATAGGCGGCCATGGTTTCATCTTTGAAATACACAACTAATTTACGACCATCTGATGAATTTGGTGTGTAGTCAGTTCCTGTTGCGCAGCGACTGGTATCCAAGGTCATTGTTCCACGATTAGCAAAAATTCGGTCCACTTGATACGTAGGGGAATCCAGACGAGTGCCCGTGCCATCGTTTATGGTGAGTGAAAAAACTCCCGCGGATCCAGCCATATTCAGTGTTTGAACTTCTTCGTACAGCAAGCAGTTTTCTGAACCGGGTGATCGGACCTGCATGCGAAACTGCACCGCAGTTCCTTCTAAAGCAGTTCCATCGGGTTTGAAGATTCGGCCCTGGTAAGACACTCCAGGGTTGTTGGCCAGCGCTGCTGCTCCTATAAAAATGCTAAATAAAACGAAAAGCATTTTCATTGGAGTAATTCTCCCGAGGTGATTCACTCGTTAACGTGCAGGTAGACTCGATATCGATTTTGAGTTGATGTAAGGTAAATAAACGAAGGCATTTCATACCTAATACTTCTCGGATTGTCCTAGGTCGAGCTTTAACGAAAAAAATTACTAGTCTCGAATTTTGAAGAAGTAATGAGTGCTTTCCAAACTTGAGTTTTTTTTAGTGGAAAAATCTCAATTTGAAACAATCTACACTCGCCTGGGGTCCTGGGGGTTACCCCAAACCTTTAACCAGAACCAAAATCCCGAACACCACAAACAGCGCGCTGGCAAACATGCGTACGTACTTCATCGGAATACGTTTCAGCATCTTGTCCCCTAGTAAAATCGCCAGGGCATTTGATCCCATCATTCCCAGCGTTGTTCCCAATGTGACAAGAGCAAGGCTGCTGTAGCGGGCACCAAGGGCAATCGTCGCCAGCTGAGTTTTGTCACCCATTTCTGCGATGAAAAAAGCAACGATGGTTGTAACCAGCGCGCCCCAGCGGCCTTCGTTTTTAAGTTCTTCTTCTTTGTCGGGGATGAGTATCCAAATGGCGAACGCAAAAAACACGACGGCCAAAAACCATTTCAATGTGGTTGGTCCCATTTGGGTCGCCAGCCATCCTCCGGCCCATGTCGCGAGGGCGTGGTTCAGAACTGTAGCGATAAATACACCCAGCAATATCACCCATGGCTTGCGGTAACGAGCCGTCAGCAGCAAGGCCAGTAGCTGAGTCTTGTCGCCCATTTCGCTAGCGAATACCAATAAGAACGAGTTTATAAGAGTTTCCATATTTCCTCACATTGTGAATATCTGCCGTGAGGTATCTTGTCGACGATTAGGACATAAGACCGCACGGCAATTGTTAAAATTGCTCATGCTAGTCTCGTCAATCACGGTAATGACAACTGTGCCGGGGGTTGATCCCAGTATGTCGACACAGTTCCTTAGATGAAAATCTAAGGCGACTACTCCCTAACGAATACAGGAATATCGGGTTTGGAAGGGGAGGTCAAGGGTTGGTTTTTTCAAAAACAGGAAGTTTTGAGTTGAAATATGAACACATCAAAAAATGATTCTGGTCTATCATTTCGTTTTGGCCCGCTTGAAAGTCGAGCTACGGTTAACATCGGCTTTAAAAAAGCATTGAGTGTTTCCAAAGTTCGGCATTTTAAAAATAAGTTATTATAACTAAATCAAAATGATTTAGTTATTCGTATTTGGATCGACTTCTGGGAGCAGGTCAGGCAGCTAGTGAAGTGATCGATTTAATACTGATATTTTTCCATTTTCAACGAACGCAAAATTAACGCATAATTTCCTGGACGTTCAGAAACGTCATATCTCCTGTAGACTTAAAGTAGAATTAAGTAGGGAGACTGTCCATGATTAAGGCACTAATTTTTAACTTCGCGCTGGCCGGTTCGATGATTTTTCGATGAAAAAACTCCTCGAATACCTAATCCTTTTCCCACTCATGATCGTGCTCTATGCAGTCGTGGCAGTATTGGTTCCCACGATCCTTTTTGCAGGCCTGTATCTAATCGGCATTCTTGTTGTCGACACCCTCATCGAGCCAACCCTCAGCCTGATCCTTGCCGACATATTCGTAGTGCTGCTGCTATATCGCCTCATAAAATCCAAAGCTCTGGGTGTTTCTGCTAGAGAGCTATGGACCCAGATCAAGTGGAATAAGTAAACTTTTCCCATCCAAATCCTACCTTTTTTCCATTCCGTTGACAGACTTGATTTGTAGGCGCAGATTCTCGCGAAATTCAAATAGGAGTTTTTTCAGTGATCGGCCCGTTGGTTGTTGTGGTGTTGTTTGTTGTGCCGTCTGTATGGTCCGAGCCTGGAGTCAGTCAGGCCAAAGTTGTCGAACGAGTTGAAGTCATTGGTTCGCGAGTCAAAACTATCCGAACCGAAGGATCGACTTCGGTTCAAGCCATCAATAAAAAAACAATTGAAGTATCAGCCAATGCCACCGTTGGGGAAGCCCTTCGTGATTCTGCAGCCACATCGGATGGCGCTTCGCAAAGTCCTACATCGGGTGTTTCCACTGTGGGCTTGCGCGGTTTAGGTGCTTCGCGAACGTTAGTTTTGTTAAATGGTCATCGTCTGCCAACGGATCCTTCGCGCGATGCCGTTGACATCAACTGGATTCCAGCTGCTGCGATCGAGCGTATCGAAATCTTAAAAGAAAGCGCATCTGCGATGTACGGATCAGACGCGATGGGCGGTGTGATCAATATCATCACCAAAAAATCATTCACTGGCTCAGAAGCTTTTGTCAAACTGGCCGCCGCCGAAAAAGCGGGAGGCAATTCCTACACAGTATCGACAGTGACGGGAACGACCACAGAGACGCATGATTTAAATCTGTCACTGGGTTACACATTCAATGAAAAAATTCTAGGCCGCGATCGCGAAATTACACGTAATGGAATTTCAACTACCGGGCCCGCAACGGCATGGAAAGGCGTCGGCCAGAATGATTTCACAGTACCGCATCCAAATGATTGTCCGGCCGATCAAGTTAAAACATTAACGGGCGGTCAACGTTGTACCTATAAATACAACGACATCGCAACCTCGCGTCCCAGTGTCAGCCAGTTCAATCTTTTAAGTGACTATACCTTACGTATGGATAGCGGTTTAAAGTTCTACAATCGCAATTTGCTACTGTATCGTGAGACCCAGTGGAACTATGCTCCGCTGCCCATTAACATGACCGAAGGTTTAGAGAGCGGGATTCCGTCCAATACGAATGTCAGAAATCTAAGTTTTCGCTCTGTTGAAGCTGGTAATCGAGACAACCGTGACCCTGAAACCAACATCTATACAATGTTTGGTTTCAAAGATAATTTAACGGACACGACCGAATACGATCTATCGTTCAGTTACGGATTTATCGATCAGAAGTCCCGCGGCTATGGCGGTTACATCAATGAAACAACTCTTAGAAATTTAATCACCTCGGGCGCGTATGATCCGTTGAAACCAGTTGGTTCACGCGGGGATATTACGCCTGCGAAAATGGATGTGAATGGGTTAGCTCAACAGACTTTGCTTTCAACGGATTTAGTTGTTAATGGCGAATTTTCTGCCGTAGGCATGGATACGATCGGCTACGCCGTGGGTGGATCGGTGATGTCTGATAGCCAGCGGTACTATTTTGATGATACCGGCGACGGC
>DDTZ01000141.1 GCA_002344565.1 Bdellovibrionaceae bacterium UBA2351
TGTTCGTTTGTAAACATAAATCTGCTACGGAAATCTTTTTCAAATCCGCCACAAACTGTGCCGTATGCACAACGTAGCTTGGGGTGTTTTGCTTGCCACGCATTGGAACCGGCGCCAGGAACGGTGAATCCGTTTCCACATGAAGGCGATCCAGCGGAATGCTTTCTACGACTTTGCGTAAATCCGCCGCATTTTTAAACGTAACAATACCAGAAATCGAAATATTATACCCTAAAGCCAAACACTGATCGGCGAGCCATTGAGTTCCGGTAAAGCAGTGAATTATGCCCTTCACTTTACCTTCATATTCTTTGAGCAAATTTACAGTATCTGGCTCGGCATCGCGTGTATGAATTTCGATAGGTAAGCCCAGCTCTTTTGCCAATTCTAATTGATCCCTAAAAGCATCTAACTGTTCTTTTTTAGGCGACTGTTCATAGTAATAATCCAAACCGATCTCACCAATCGCTATTACACGCGGATGAGTTGCGTTTTGTTTAATAAACTGACGGACTTCTGGCGTATAGGTAACACCTTCATGAGGATGGATTCCCAAAGTACAGTATACATGGGGGCTGAACTTATCCGCGTACTCTAGAACTGTTTTTAAATCGTCGGGATCCGTCGCAATCGTCACAATACGTTTCACATTCTGCGCCAATGCCGCTTCAATTGCTTTCTCGGGACCCTCTTCAAGCTTATCTAGATGGGCATGCATGTCGGTCCAAAATAAATCAGCCACTATACAACACTCCTTAAATTATCGACGATCAGTGATTCTATAAACAAATTCGAATCAGGACTTAAAAATAAATCTTCTTTTTTAGTCTCTAAGATTTCGTAAAACTGTGACCAAACAGCGCTATCAACCTGGGCCCACGCGTGAATATCCTTACGATACTCTTCAAAATAAACAGCAGCGTTGGCTTCATCGTTTGCCGCTTGAGTTAACAAGACATCACGAACCAAAATTTCTAGGTAGGTAATTAGATCTTGGAATTGATCTTTGTTTTTTACAGCTGATTTCTGAACGTCCGTTAGCGGTGTAAATCGCGCTTCAGCAATACAGTCTAGAATTTCACAGGCAAGTTCTACAACCGAACGAAATTCTTTATCTTGGCTTTTAGACACCAAATGCAACTGCCCACTACTTTTAAAATTCGTCAGCGTAAACTCGTTCATCAAACTTACGCGCTCCAAATCTTTTTCTGTCAAAATCGAAAATGGAATCAGGCGGCATCGTGATTTGATAGTCATTAGTAAACCACTTATGCGAGATGAAATTAAAAAGAAATACACACCCTCAGGCGGCTCCTCTAATGTTTTCAATAAAGCATTCGACGTAGGAATATTCATTTTATGGGCGTTATTAATCACAATAAAACGAGCTCCGCTTAGAGATTTTAATTTCAGAAACTCTTTGATCTTGTGGACCTCGTCCATTTTCAGAATATCGTCGCCTTCATCAATTAACAGCATGCCTTCGTGTGTGCCCGCTTCGACTCGGCGACACGATCCACAGTGTCCACAGCCTGACTTAGTTTCACATAAGAAATACTGAGCCGTAGCTTGCGCCATTTTCTTTTTCCCGATCCCCTCAGGGCCCGCGAATAAGAACGATCCCGACTGCAAGTCAGAAGAAATAATTTTCTTAACTTGTTGCCACTGATTACTGTGACCGATCACTTGCGCTGCTATTTGAGCCATTTATCTTTCCTCAGGCGCTCGATCACTAGTTCCAACATTTTTTCAGTTGTATGTTCTGCCGATACGACAAACCACTGCTTAGAATTATTTTGGGCCTGCTTTAAAAAACCTTCGCGTACGCGGTTATGAAAATCATCTTTTTCTGCTTCGATACGGTCTTCAGCTACATTTGTAGCGTCCTGACGTCTTTGACGGCGATTTTTTGATTCTTCGACAGTGATGTCGAGTAAAATGTACAAGTCAGGTTCTAATCCGGTTGTGGCAAACTGATTCAGCCAAATAACATCGGATTCGGCGATGTTACGGCCACCCGCCTGAAATGCGACCGAACTGGCAGCAAAACGGTCTGAAATAACCCAACGCCCTTTTTCCAGGCGAGGCTTAATCCATGTTTCTACTAATTGGGCGCGCGAGGCTTCGTACATCAAAAGTTCAGCCCGTGGAACCGGGGCGTTTGGGCCCTTGGCTAGAATTAAATCACGTAATTTATCCCCTAACTCGGTACCACCGGGTTCGCGGGTCATATCATGATCAATTTTTTGATCTTTTAAAACTTGAGAGAGCCGATTCATCAGAGTGCTCTTGCCTGAGCCGTCGAGCCCTTCGAATACGATAAATGCCATGGAGTTATATGGAGGTAATTGCCTTGAAAGATAAAGACATATTTAGTTTTATGCACAGAGTTATGAATTGAGAAAAATCCATTTAGCCTAGATATTCCTGTGAATATTCTGACGTCATAATTTTTACTAGAGGTTTACCCATGGTTGATTTTTTATCTGTGTTACACATCATCGTTACTGTTGCTCTTTGCGGCCTTGTTCTAATGCAAGATTCTAAAGGTGGCGGCGCACTTGGTATCGGTGGCAGCGGCTCTAATTCATTGTTAGGTGCTACAGGCGCACAAACTCTAGCCGCTACATTAACCAAATGGGTTGCCATCCTATTTGCCGCTTCGTGCATCGCTTTGACTTACTTCTTAGCTCACGAAAACAAATCTGTTGTAGACCAAATGCACTCAACGACGACAACTAGCCCAATTCCAGAGAACAGTCCAACAACTCCGGTTCCCCAACAGGAAGCTAAACCAGGCACAGTTACTGACGACGCTAAAAAAGTAACTGATCCTACGGCAAATCCTCCTAGCGCAACGACAGCTCCAGCTACGACGGCTCCTGCAGAAAAAAAGTAATCTGATCCATCAATGCTTAAAGGTAATATCTATACTTACATTTTTTTATTTTTAGGCATTGGATTTATTACCATCGGCTATTTGCTTTCAAAGCCCAGCAAAACCTCTACAAAACCACAACAGCTGGGCCAAATCGAAAAACTTTCTGGCAACACATCTCTGACTCGCAAAAACCAATCTCGATCACATCAATTGGCCGACTCTGAACCTTTAATGGTTTTGGACACTCTTGAGACCCACAAGCAAAGCCGTGTTGAACTTCAATTTAAAAATGGAACCAAAATTCGTTTAAACCAAGAAACGAAAGTCATCATCGATCAAGAACGTGATGTTTTACTGATAATTTTATCTAAAGGTTCGTTTACGATCGAAAGCTACGGCTCGCAAGGTAACGTTTCTGTTTCCTACCAAGGCCAACGCATTCGTTTACAAGAGTGGGAACAATGGGTAGCATCTCAAAATTCTCCGGGCAAAAGCTCAAGTTTAAGTGCCTATGGATCTAATGATAAGCTGTCTGAAACGATCATCGGCGATACGATTCAAGCGCACAAAACTAAGTTCTTACAGTGCTATAATAAACTCCTACAAAAGACACCGGGAGTATCTGGATCAGTCACTCTTGCCTTCACCATTGAACGAAATGGGCGCGTGAGCAATCCTACCGTAGCGAGCTCTCTTCTGACCGACACAAGTTTCAAGTCGTGTTTGTTTGAGGTCTTAAATCGTATTGAATTTAAAGCATTTGATGGTGAACCGATCTCGACAGTCATCCCACTTAATTTCGAATAGTTTTAACGATACTCGTTTAAATAGTCGACGTGCTCCTGAACCCAAGGCTCTTCAATATATAACGTCTTATCAAAGCTGCTAGAAGACGGCTCATACGATGGATACAGAATCCCTTTCTCTACAAACTTTGGCTTCAAGTTAATATACGTTTCTTGAGTCAAGACACCTCGGCGAATAAGTTCATCGAAACTTTTAATCAGCTCTTCGGTGGTATAGTAGTAGTTGTAAACCATATCATTTAGCACTTCCATTAATCCATCAAAGCTCAATCGTTTATCCTGCAGTAGATCCAGCGCTACTTGGAATGTATTGTAGGTCGGCAGCGTACGACGTCCAAACTTTAAATAGTACTCGGGATCTGTATCAGTAGCTAGATTGATATAAATTTTCTCAACGGGATCGCGCTCGGGACACTGCAATTGAAGATCTAAAATCGTATCTACTTGATCACCGGTTACATACAGTTCCGCCAAAATACTGCGCACTTCTTGAATAGAAATTCGGCGCGCACAGATATCAGAATATAAATTATAAATGATAGCATCGCTTTCGCTATCATCCCCCCAGCAGATTTGTTTGACGTTTTCACTTAAGCGGGTACGTAATTGCATAAGCGCTTGAAGTTTATAACCCACTTGTTTTGTTAAACGCCAAAAACGATCTGGTTTTAGATTTTTTAAGTTATCTTTATAAAAACAACCTAGCGGATTAATATTATCGATATAAAATTTCTCAGAAATTCTATCTTCTAGTTGTGGTGGACTCGCGGTGATAAAATAAATCGGAAAGTATTCCGTTCCCTTTTGCTCGGTCCGAAATTGCGCTAAGTTTCTGAGAAGTGTGTCTGTGCCAGGCACATTTTTTTTATTTAGAGCACGCTCCATTATGGTTTTGAACAAACCCCTTAGAGAGTCAATCGTCGTATCTAGATACGTTTTATCTAAATCCCAAATGAAAACTTCGTCCGCACCTTTTTCTAATCCCTCGGGTGCGTAGCGGAAAAATACTACGTCGCCATTTACATCGGATTTATTTCGCCAATCTGCCATGATATCTTAAGGTTAACAGATTAAACCGATAACTCAACTTATCCGGACCTATTAATTAGGCCTAACCAGTCCATTGGACTGGTTAGGCCTCAGCCAATAATTTACAATCGCATTAAACTGAAGCGACCATAACTGACATAAAAAGCCTTCGCTATCCACTAAACTTTTTTCAACCCGTTGCCTAAAAGATAAAGTGACGTTAGCCTAATCCAGAGGTGACTATGAAAACATTCACAATTATTTCTTTACTACTGACTTCTATCGCTTTCGCTAAAAATCAAAATGATGGTTTAAAAGGCCAGCTTAAGGGCTCTGGTGGCTTTGGCTTCGCAGGCTGCGGGTTTGGTTCGATGATGTTCGAGCCGAAGGAAAATCAGCTGATCGCCATCACTTCAAATCACATCACATCATCACAGGCCTTCGGCATTTCCTCTGGGACTTCGAACTGTATGGAGACAATGCCAACTCAGATAAATCAAGCCGAGCGCCTACCTGAATTTATTGAGTCTAATAAATCCAAACTCTCGGCGGAAGCAGCTCGCGGCCAAGGTGAAACCATCAATACCTTATCTGCCATAATGGACTGCAAACCTCAGGAAGTGGCCACTACATTGAAAGAAAATTATAAAAATATCTTTGTAGATACCAAGATGGAATCGGCTTCAATTGAAGCTAAATTGCATTCCTATATTGATGACAATCAAGCGTGTTTTTAAGCGAAATTTCATTGAACAAAAGACCTTTACCACCCCAATCAAACCCGCATTTGGTGCCTTAAATGGTCACTTCGTCTAAAACTCTACAGGTGAAAAGGTTTTTGATTCATACTATTGTTACCTCCACTAAAAGGAGAATTTATGAAAAAAGTTGGATTGGTGTGTATGTTTTTATTGGTTTTAAATGTTCATGCAAATGCTAATGAATGCAATATAAAAACTAACGCTGGAGACAAGGGGTTATTTTTAAACAGCACAAAAATAAGTTATTGGAAGCCTTGGTTTCGAACAAATTCATTATTAAACGAGGCCGTGGAAATGAAAAAAACAAATGTTTGCGATACTATTAAAATAGACAATGTAGATGTTGCGAACTTAGATTGTGTTATAGAAGGCTATCCAAATAAAGGTTTGAGTATTGGAAGTTCACCAGTTGTGTCTTGGAATCCTGCGACTGGAATGGCAGGACTTATGAAGTCTGCGACTGATTTCAAAGCAAATGGCCTCTGCCGCAGTATTATAGCTCAATAACTAATTTACGTAGGCTTTTCGACCCCGAATGGAAAAAAGAAAAGAATGAAGGAGCTTTTTTATACTAAAGCTTGGTTTTTTGATCCGCCGAAACTGCAAAACGTTTTTTTCATGAAATATCAGTTTGTCGCAAAGCTAATGGTCAGCAAGTCTGCTTGTGGAGATAAGTTTTAGACCTTATCCCACTTGATTTTCTCTTTGGGAAAATCGATCCAACTTTCACTTTCTGGGAAATCTTTTGGGCGGGATTCTGTTTGATTGAAAAACTTCAAGAATCCCGTCAAGGCGCACACAAAGGCCTCAAAAGCATGATTGTTTTGAACCATAACTTTCTTGTCTTGATCATACACGAAAGCCAGTTTGTGCTCGACCAATTCTTCTAGAATTTTTTCACGTACTTCATTCCCTGAAACCGCATGCTTGTGAAACCGTAAATCTGATTTTGAAATATTCATGGAACGTCCAATTCGCCAAACCGATAATTTCGGAAACACTTCAACCCAATCGACTTCAAATCTGCGTTTTAAAAACATGCATCGGGCCAACAGTGGCGCAGAGTTTGCGCCCATTGCATGAGATAACTGAAAATTTTCTTCCAACTCTTCATTCACTATAAATTCGATAGCTTTTTGAGTGTACGGTGTAAATTGTTTTTTTACTTTCTTCTTTTTCTGCTTTTTTTGGATTTGTTTTCTCATCCATACAATATGTTCGATTTTGCAGGCCTCGTAGCCCGGACATTTTAATTTGCAATCAAGGCATAGTGGTAACTGAAAGGGGGTATCAACGGAAATTGATTCAATTGAGTCTTTGTAAGTTTCTAAAATTTCAATAATTTTTTGATCGGCGGAATGGTTAAGATCCCCAACTATGCGATCATAGATTTTTGTTAAAAAGATTTTGTGGTATTTAGGGAAATACTCGATAACCGCTACACAGGCTTTATCGTTCTTCCCCCCTGACAAAGAAAGGCCTATGAATCTTTGGAAGCCAGATCCACTGGTTGAGAATTCAAAATTTGAAACCCCTGAGTTTGACATTCTTTTATAATTCTAGATCTCACTTCTGGAGCTGTCCAGACAAGAACGCATCCGCCACCACCAGCTCCGCAAATTTTTACCTGAGATTGACCGATTTTTTGCGAAATTTCCTTAATCTGACGAATTTCAGGACTTGAAAAATGCTCAGTCAGCTGAATTCTGTATTTATACTCATGCTCGAAGATATCTGGTAATTTATTCCACTCATTAGACAAACACGCATACGCAGTTTTCTCGGCCACGTCTTTTAGGCTATTAAGTGCCGACATAACTTTCGAATCCTTAGTCACTGCCGACTTAAGAACTTCGAAATTATTGATCCCCGAATGATGAGCTTTTCCCGTGTACACTAACAAAAAATGTTCCTTCAAAGGCGTACTGCTGATAGGTACAACTTTTTGCTGAATGTCTTTTACCGAGTAACTCAAGATATTCAAGCCACCGCTAAATGCGGGATAATAGTCTTGGGTACCCGTTGGTGTATTTAGAATTTGAGCTTCCATATTATGAGCGATATGAACGGCCTCGTGACTTGACGGAACTGGCTGACCCGAAAATTTATAGAAGGCCTTCATCATAGAAATCACTAAACTTGAACTGCCACCAAGCCCCGCCCCTACTGGACTCTGAGATGCCGTCATCATATGAAAACCACTGCTTGGTTTAAAGAAAGCCAGCAAGGGTTTGTACAGAGTTAATTGAGGCTCATTACTGGCCAACAGAGCATCGAGGTTGGCAAATGTTTTTGAATACGCCAGATCTTTTGATTCAATCGTAACTTCGGTACCCGATGTTTTCCTTAGCTCTACCTGTGAATAAACATCAATAGCCACGTTGACTGTTTTAGCACCGCCTACAAAGTTATACAGCGGCCACATGTCTAATGTACCACCTGCTAAATCTACTCTGGTCGGAGAAAAGATCTTAATCTCACTTGTCATGTTTCTCTTCTTTCTTTGGGCCGATAATGTCGTTCACGTTGAGCTTTTGAAACTCTGATTCATCGATGACAAATGGCTCGTTATGCAGATTTGTTTTTGCGTAACGGATGGTTGTTTCTTGATTATTAACTTTTTTAGATTCAGGTTCTGAAAACTGAAATTCGAAGTAGGCTTTGTTTTCCGTATCTGTAAATGTGATTTTCTGCTTAGAGATATCTTTTTTAACAGCAGTCGTGTTTATATATTCTCTGGCTGTTAGGGTTTTTACTACATCTAGCAAACCAGTTACTTTTTCCTGTTGAACCTTATTAGCATCATCCGCCGAGTCTAATTCCCAGTTACCATTCTTTTTTATTAAGGCTGCTTTTTTAAGAGTTGTTGTGTACGACAACCCGTTAACTTTGGCTTTATCAAAACTGGCAAAAGGTAATTTATAGTCACGCAATTCTACTAGGCTCAATTGTGTAAGTCGGTCCATAATTTCATTGTTAACCTTAACTAGCTGCCGAGTTCCTGCTACTTCAACGTAAGCACCTTTGTCTTTGGCCTCAAAAAAATTTCCGGTCCAGCTGCCTTCACTTAATTTAATATCAATTGTCACTATGCTTGCGCCCAAACCTAATTTCTTTTTAGCCCCCACAATTTCGTCATTTTCTGCGACAAATTCTATGGCTTTGAGTTCATTAATTTTAATGATGTTTTCGCGAATCACGTTTTGATCTAAAGCAAGTTCTGGCTGTTTAGGCGTAATCCATCTGGCGTCTTTATTAATGATTTCGACTACGTTCTTTTTATTCTTAACCTGAAATGTCTGAACGTTTGAAAGTTGATGACGGAACACATGTTTACTTCGAAAATCGAACAGTTTTTTCCCAGCGTGGCTCAACCAGCTCGAAGATCCTACCATCACCTTATTTTCTCCCGGTAGGCGAAGAAAACTATTGCCTTCGAAATTTTTCTTTTCAGAAACCTCGATGGTCATTTGCTGATTCGATGTAGTTTTTATAGTCACCGTCTTCACGGGCACATTAAACCCAAAATACTCCCACTTAATATCAGATCCTTCTACTGCGACGGAAATTGTCTTTTCTTCAGTGAGCTGCTTTAGCCAACTTTCCATATCATTGTTGTCGGCAGCATCGGTGATTGGCGACGTAACCTGCCAGCCGCTATTGCTGCGGCTGATGATCACTTTTTGTTCTAAATTATTGATTTCTACAAAATTAATTTGATCCGCGTTGATTCCTTTTAGAATCACCGACTGCTGTTCTTCTTTGGTTTTCTCTTTTTCCTTACCTTGGTATTCACCAAAGTACGTGTAAAGAGACAAAAGGACAACGACACCTAGTAGAATCCAAGTCCCTTTATTCTTCATTAGGCATTTCTCCTTCTGTACCAAATAACTATGGCCGAAATAAGCATGATGATCGGAAGTGGAATAACAATGCCAAAATAGAAAAATGCTTGTTTTGCCTGTGACGGATCTATTTCTGTTTTAGTTAATTCTTTTGGGCTAATGCTAATTAGATTTTCATCCTTAGCTAACTGCGAGAATGAGTTTGAAACTAAATCTTTATTCATATTCGCATCTAACAAATCGTTACTGAAAATGTCAGCATCACCAAAAAGGATCAACTGAAAATCTTTTTTATCGTCGGCCGCCAACTTTCCTTTAGCAAAATACACCGACGTGTAGTTGCCCTCGTCTCGCGGCATTGGCGCCTTAATATCCACTAAAGAAACGGCAGGACCTACTTTTACTAACTCATCATAAGTAATGGTGGCCGGGGCCGACGCTGTTTTTTTGATAGATTGAGGTAAAAAGAACAGTGCAACCTGATTTTTTGGAAACGATTTAGTAATCTCGCTAGTAGAAGAGTATTGAAATGCAAATGTAATACCCTTAGGTAGAGGAGAATTACTTACACTAATCAAATAGTCATTTTGCAGCTCGAGACCAAACCCCTTAACCCAAGCGTCTAAGCCAGATTTACTTTTTGGTTCTATTCCCAAAATTAGATTTCCGCCGCTTTTAGAATATTCTGTTAATGCCTTAATTTCATGGTCCAAGAACCCTTGATCCGCACCTATGACTGCGACCACATCAGCATCCTCGGGAACCTTACCTGTTTGCGCTAAAGGTAACGTCGCGATTTGGTAGTTCTTGCCTTCTAGGACAGTTTTCAAACGTCCTAAGCCTTTTGGGCTCGTTGTGTCTGATAGTGGCGATTCTCCGTGACCTTCAACAAAATAGATTTTTTTCGACTTATCACTCATGACCCGGATAAGAGCCTGAGTCATGTCTTGTTCGTCAATTTTTTCAATACTTTGTTTTTTACCTTGGTATTCAAGGAACACGATCCCCTTACCTTGCTTAACTCCGTATGATTCCGCTAAATCCGGCCGTTCGTTAACTTCTACAAATTCTAAACTAATTTGGCTAGAGTTATCTTGGTACTTACGGATGAGCTCACGAAACGCGCGACGATTTTCATCCGATTCTTTTTCTTTTTCGTGGTAGAAAAAACGAATTTTTAAAGGCTCTTTTAAATCTTTCAAAAGTTTTATACTTTGCTCAGATAGCGTATTGCGCTTGGCTTGCGAGAAATCAAAAGTCTTAACATTTCTTGCACCAATGAAGTTCACCATAAAAATTATGGCGAAAACGAGTAGTATCATCACCCCCATATTCATTCCATGCTTGGTTGTTTTCATACCAAAGAATTCAGCGTAAAACTTTCGATCAAAGAAAAAAGCCGCCCCTAAAAAGATGGCAACCAATCCCAACATGACCCAATAGAATGGGTACCATTCACG
The DNA here is from genome assembly GCA_002344565.1 of Bdellovibrionaceae bacterium UBA2351. GTDB lineage: Bacteria > Bdellovibrionota > Bdellovibrionia > Bdellovibrionales > Bdellovibrionaceae > UBA2316. The sequence continues at coordinate 10,783 of DDTZ01000141.1, forward strand.
GATAAAAAAACGAGTCACGCCGAACGCGGCTAATGTTAATCCTGCAAATAATAAACTCAATTGACCTAATTTACCCACGATTACCTCCAGCGATGAGATTCAACAACACGTTCGTTTAAGAATAAAAACAAACCGATGCCACTAAAGAAATAAATTAATGAATTTGTACGAATCGTTCCTTCAATCAGACCCGAAATATGAAAGCTCAACGAAATATGCTCTAAAATATTTCGCGCCCATTGTGAGTCCGCGAATTCAACACCTTGAGATACGAACCAAACTGCAATATTCAGAATGGCTGCCATCACGTAGGAAATTAAAATACTTTCAGAAAGACTCGAACAAAACAAGTTCATTGCGGCATAAATTGCGGCAATTAAATAAATACCAAAGAACGCAATGATCAGTGGAGCCCAACTAAATTGCGCAAACATCGCCGTTCCCAACGGGTACATAAAGGCAATTGCGAAAACCACAAATAAAGCCATTAATGCGCCTAAGTATTTCCCGAGCACGATTTCGTATGACTTCAAAGGTGATGTTAATAGCAAATCGAAGGTTCTTAATTTCTTTTCTTCTGCAAACAGTCTCATTGTGATTGCCGGTACAATAAAAATGAGTAGTAAATTTAAAATCTGTAAGTGATTCAAAAATACCGTATAGTGAATATTTAATTGTGCGCCCATTCCCGGCTGGGTCATGGCCATACTTCCCAACTGAAAGAACTTCTGCATTTGAACGGTAAACAGAAGGCTTAAAATCAATGTCAGCAAAGCCATCATGATATAAAATGTTGGGTTCTTCACAAACCCCTTAAATTCTTTCCATGCAATAGTCATAATGCTAGACATGTTATCCTCCCTTTTCCATTCCATACGTTAGCTTCAAGAATACATCTTCAAGATCTACACGTGATGGCGTCAATTCAATCAGGCCTAGGCCATTGCTTACAATTTTAGAAGAAACTTTATCGATTGTTTCGTCGTCACCTTTGTATTCAATTCGCCACTCTCTTTTATTATTGCCAATATCGACGCTCATGACTTCATCAATTCCAGCGATAACAGATCTCAAATCCGAGACTTCTTTCCTAAGACGAATAAAAATACGGCCTTGGCCTTTTTCAAGTTTAGATAAATTATCAATTGTATCTTGGGCTACAATTTTACCTTTACTGATGATCACTACTTTTTCGCAGGTAGCCTGCACTTCTGGAAGAATATGTGTCGATAGAATAATCGTATGGTGACCTTTTAGCTCTATGATCAAATCACGAATTTCAGCAACCTGTTTGGGGTCAAGCCCGACCGTTGGCTCATCCAGAATTAAAACCTCAGGATCAGATACGATTGCTTGAGCTATACCTACGCGCTGCTTAAATCCTTTCGACAAATGATGAATCAATCGATTTCTAACAGAACCTAAATTAGTTTTTTCAATCGCACGGTCCACAAAGGAATTAATTTTATCTTTAGGAACTTTCTTTAGTTGCGCTACATATTTCAAATATTCAGACACAAACTGATCCGCATACACCGGTGGGGTTTCTGGCAAATACCCGATACGCTTTTTAACTTCGATTGGATTTTCAAAAACATCAAAACCGGCAACAGAAGCTGAACCATTCGAGGGGGCCATAAACCCAGTAATAATTTTCATTGTCGTTGATTTACCCGCGCCGTTGGGTCCTAAGAAACCCACAACTTCGCCCTTTTTAATAGAAAAGGTAACATTGTCGATAGCCTTCAATGTTCCGTATTCTTTAGTTAGATTTTTTACGTCTATCATTGTGAACACCTCATTCAAATGAATTCATTTAAAAAAGTGTCTTCATCCCGGACTAAGCTGTCAAGTGGTCGATACGCGTAATGTCTTTGTATTCGTGTGCGTGACCCGTCCCAATTTGTCACCCTTTAGAAGCTTTACAAAGCGACATTCTGTGTAAATAACCTCGATGTGCGCCGGTGCCTTTTCCTTGTGGTTCTTAAAGCATTCTCTAGCAAACCAGGTCGCCATTTTGATGAGATCGGCATGGCCCACGGCAGTGGCTTTGTTCTTTCGAGTAATTGCGTAGGCACTTGGGTAATCCTTTAGATGGAACCAAAACTCCCACGGCTGAGAATTTTTCAACAGCTGAACATTATCTTTCGCATTCTTTCCCATGTACACACTCAAGCTTGGACTGATTTCCAGTTTGCGAGTATCCACATCTTCTTTTCCCGCAATAGAAATCTTATGTTTCGGCTGAGGCGGGCCTAAATCAAGCGCCCGCGTGAGGGTCTGGATTTCTTCGAGCAATACCGTAATCCGACTGCTCATCCCGTCTTTCTTGGCCGCCAAAGTTTTAGCCTTTTTAAAAATCTGCTCACGATCCGTGTTCTTAGATTGATTTTGTTTAATCCACGCCTGGTCATCGAGGCTGAGCTGACTAATTGAATTATACTTTAACTGCTCTCCGATAGCGTACAGCCGCTCGATCACACTTTCATTTTCATTACTTTGCTGCTTTATTTTTTCGATTGCCTCAGATTTCTTTTTTATTTTTTTACGAATTTCAATTTTCCAAGAGTCGTCCGCCACTGGAGAATCATTTTTTTCTACTCGTTGCTTCGAATCCAATTTTAGATCAGCATACCATTCTTCGCGGATGATATCTAGCGACCTAAATTCTGCAACATCAGCCTTAGAGTCCGATGTAAACTCAGAAAGCTCGCGCGGTTTATTCCAGTATACCTGTTTGCCCTTAGCTTCGTCTTTTACAAATAGTCCAACATTTTGAAATCCAGGAACTAAGACTATTTCTATCACTAATGGATTTTGAGCTTCGTCTGTAAAATGAATTTCAAACTTGCGCCCCCACTCTTCTAAATACTTCACATCGACAACTTTTTTTCTAAGAAAATGTTTACTTAGGAACAAAGCCAGAGGTACTTTCTGCGATTTTTTTTCGAGTTTAAAATTTTCATCTTCTAGAAAAAAAACTGGCGGGGTTTTCAGCGAAAGTCGCAAAATGAAAGACCGGTTTGCGTAAAAAAGGAGCAGCAATTCTTTGTCGTGAACACTGAAATCTTGAAACTGCATACCCACGATGAGAGTACGAACCCGCTCGACGCCCCCCTGGAACTCAAGAAAATTCATACTTTTCACTAGCTCCTCCTCTGCATCCTTAAGAATTCGCGATAAACACTACTAGGCCTTTGTGTTTACGCAATTCAAAATGATACAACTTTTGCACGAACTATCAAACTTTCCTTTATTTTTGTTCTCATTTTTTACAAGCCCTTTTTTTCTTAAAGCTTCAAAAATCAATTCCGAAACTGTAAGTATGAACGATAAACAAGTACTCATTGAACTGATAATTACCTACCTAAGAGACTCGTCAAATCTAAACGAAACGACCTCTCAATTCGTAAAACGCGTACGCGATCAGTTTGTTAAATACTTGTTAATGTCGAACACAATCCCAGAGCCTGTTTTCCGCGACGTTTTGACAGATCTAGAAGAAGAAATCGTCGATATCTACAGAAAGAAAACATATGGCTACCAGTCTTTAAAAGAATTCCGCATATCTCGTATATTGAAAAACTAGGGACTGGTCTTTAGTCCTGATAAAAATCTCTAAATTTGAATCTTGTTTTTAACTTTCTTTTGAAGTTAGGGTTCGAGGTATCCACGGGGATCTTTCCTTTTAAATACGTCATATATTTAAAAGGAAAGGCCGAGCTTACATCGACACTTCAAAAGAAAGCCAAAACCAAGCTCCGCTTCGAAAGCCGGTGATGATAGCAAGAGATTTGTTTTCAAAAATTGCGCAGTGAATTGCAAAAAGTCAGCAGCTGACTTTTTCAGGCGTTAAGTCCTAAAGGTTGAGGGAAGTAGCAGATGAATTCTGAGCCTTTTCCCATTTCGCTTTTTAGTTCTACTCGACCACCGTGGGCCATTACGATGTGCTTTACGATGGCTAAGCCTAGGCCTGTGCCGCCGCGGTCTCTTGAGCGGCCTTTGTCGATTCTGTAAAAGCGTTCGAATAAGCGATCATGATGTTCCTTTGGGATTCCTGGGCCGTTATCGCGAACCCTAAGGATTACACCATCCGTGTCGTATTGCCATTTGATGTGGATCTCTTTGCCTTCGGGGATATACTTGATCGCGTTTGTGACTAGATTTCTTAGCACCTGCTCTATTTTCTCGGCATCGGCTCGTATCGCTTCGACGTCGGCATTGATAAATATTTTTTGGTTTTTACCTTGAGCCAGAATCATCAAATCGGTAACCACTAGGTTACTCAGCTGCATCGGGCTTATTACCGTCGTTTTTACTTGAGGATGGGATTCAAGTGTCGAAATCGTCAGTAAATCCGTTACTAAATCAATCAGTCGATCTACGTTGCGAGAAATAATTTGCAAAAAGCTGCCCGCCTGAGCCGTGTTACCCGATTCAAAATCTTGTTTTAACGTTTCGATATAACCCTTGATAGAGGTCAATGGAGTTCGCAATTCATGAGACGCGTTGCCAACAAAGTCGATGCGAATTTGGTCTGTTTTTTTGATGTCTGAAATATCATGGAAGATACCGATCATTCCATAAATTTCGTTTGTCTTCCCCTTACGAAGCGGACTTAACGATAACAAGAAATGGCGAGTGCTAGCATCCCGTTTTGTTTCCATTTGAAGCTCTTGCTTAACAACTTCGCCCTCAACTAAAACTCGGCGGAACGAATTGTAAATAACAGGATCACGAAAAACATCCGTTAAAAAAATTTGCTCTTGATTCATTTGTCCTGAATCTAAAAACAGGGTCGCAAACTTGGAATTGAAAAATGTAATCTTCTCGTTTGTGGAAATACTAACAAGGCCCTCTTGCACAGATGACATGAAAGCTTGAGTTTCTTCCCGCTCGCGGTAAAGCTGCTCTTTACGCTTTTTAAGTTTTTTCTGAATTTTATTTAAGCCTTTTTCTAGAACCGAAAACTCACCAACCTCTTCTTCCGTTAAGTCGTCCGCTTCCGGTTTCCACTCACGCATCGCTTTTTTGTGCGTCAGTTTTAAAATCTTCAGGTAAATACGATGAATCGGCTGAGTAAAAAAGAAGGCCGTCGTTGCGGAAACAAAGATCGAGCCTAGCAAAAATAAAGAGATCCATTTAAGCGTTCCTAGCTGGGTGAAAAACAAACCTAGGAACAAAATGTTAAATGATACGACCTGAATTATAAAGAATTGAAGAAAGATCCGCCACGGGAAGTGCCAAAAAGTAAAACTAATTAGATTCCGTCTTAACTCGGTAACCCACTCCCCTAATTGTTTCAATGCGATCTCCCCAACTTCCTAATTTTTTGCGTAAACCAAATACGTGTGTATCAATCGTACGACCAATCACATTTACACCTTCACCTTGGATATTCTCGATCAGATTATCCCGGGTTAGTACGCGCCCCTGGTTTTGGATCATGATTCCTAATAACTTAAATTCACTCGGAGTTAAATGCAATTTTTCATTGTTCAACAGAACATCATAAGTGCGGAAATTGATATAAAGTGGCCCAATATTCATTTCATCTTGAGCGTCTGCACTTTCTTTTTTTGGAACTCGTCTCATCACAGCACGAACGCGTGCCATCAAAATGGTCGGATCAAACGGCTTAGTCAAATAATCGTCGGCACCGCTCTCTAAGCCTGCTACGATATCCGCAGGATCGGTCTTTGCGGTCACCATCAAGACACGGCTATCGATCTCTTTATCTTTTAAAAACCCTAGAAGGTCGATGCCACTCAAACCTGGCAGCATCCAATCTAGCAAGATAACATCAAACTTTTTCTTACCCAACTGTTCTATGGCATCCGATACATTGTCACACTCAGTGACTTTAAATCCTTGTCTCAACAAATGCAGAGCGATTAGCTCGCGAATTTCTGTTTCGTCTTCGACAACAAGGATATTAGGATCCAGATTTACCGCCGTGTCGGATATCGCTGCCCGTGTAGGCGAAAATGACGTCTTCTGCAATGTTGGTTGCATGGTCACCTAACCTTTCAAAGTTTCGTGCAATTAAAATTAAATCCAGGCTTGCATCCACATCGTCTGGATTTTTCTTCATATGTTCGCAAAGTTCTCTAAAAACTCTGTTTTTTCTTTCGTCGACCTCATCGTCCATCACCAAGATAGACTTAGCAGCTACGGCATCACCACGAACAAAACAATCCAATGACTTTTTTACCATCGTACGAACGAACTCGCTCATTTCAGAAATCAAGCTCACTTGCTGTAGTTCTTTTCTAGATAAATAGTCCTGCGTCGTGTACGCGATATTTGTACACTGATCACCCATACGTTCTAAATCTGTATTAATTTTCAAAATTGACAAAATAATGCGTAAGTCTTTTGCAACAGGGCTTTGCTTAGCCAAAATATTTAAACAGCATTCGTCGATCTTTATATGATCTTCGTTAATTTTATTTTCGATTTGATGAATGTTTTTTAATTTTGAAGGATTACGACCAAGCAAAGCTTCCGTAGCTTCGAAAAGAGCCAATTCCACGCTACCAGCCATGATTAAAATTAATCGTTTGGCTTCTTCTATCTGAGTATCTAAAGCTCGTTCCAACGAATGCTCCATGTGTGTTAGTTATCTAAGTTTGATAGACTTGTAAACCAAGCGACAAGCCCCTAACGAAAATCTAACACACTTTTGGGGAAAATCTAGGCGGTTTACAGTAAAAATTAGGTGAAATACTTTAGGGACGGTTGGCCGCAGGGGTTTGGCGATTGACGCTTAAGGTTTCCGTCCCGGTTTTCGATTAGAAGATTTGTCTTAGGCCTACGAAGCCGTATTCCTTTTCTGTAGATTGTGTAGAGTGTAAATCTTTATAAATCGTTTTGGTGTAGCCCAAGATTAATGACCGCCACTTGTCTTTTACTATTAACGCAAGGTTTTCAGATTCGATTTCGTCCATTTTGACCTCTTTGTATGGGTCTAAATAGTCTTTTCGGGCTAAAAGTTCTAATTCTGCATCAACCTTGAACAACAACCAGCCGGACACCCCTTCTGCTTTCACCATCATTTCTGGGTATGCAGAACCATCCCAACCGTCAGCACGCTTGTAGGCGACCGTCGCGTTGCTGACTTCATTTGACGTTAGCCCCTCTACGCCCACTTCAACAAAGCTTCCTTTCCAAGCAATGCGAGCAAAATTGCGTTCTTTTACATTAAATGGTTTTTCGTACTCATCGTAATCACCGCGAATCGCTAGAAACGCGAAGTGAAAACTGGAATCGTCGTAATTAAGCCCAACGTAAAGGTCTTTATTTACGCCATCTTCTTTGGCCGTATTTTCTTCGCCATTGAAAACACCTAGCGATACATCGAAGTATGAACTAGGAACATAACGGACCTCTATACCCATATCCGCCACAGGTAAGTAATTGTAGCGATAGGCAAAGGCACGAAATTCAGGAATGACATCGTAGTCGAGCAAACGTTCATTGTCGTCTAAATAAGCATTTTTAATTAAACCGTAGCGAACAATCCATGAATCGTCCTCAGAAATCTGTTGATAGAAGGCGCGGCTGAGTTCGGCCTGAAATTTCTTAGTTTCTTTGTCGCGATTTTCTGACATCTGCACTTGAAAATAGACTGATTTGTTTTTTTCAATCAGGTAGTCGCCCGCTAATTTTAAAGAAGGAATCGAAAAGGCCACCTGTCCTCGTTCCGCCGTTGGCTTGGAACCGATTTTAGTTACGATATCGACTTCGCCTTCAACGTCCCAATTTTCCAATTTCATTTGTGCGTTCACAACAAACGGAAGAATAAATGCAAATGCAAAAGAAATGATTTTTCCCATAGGAAAGGCCCCCTCAAGTCTTTACATCGAACAATATTTGAATAACAATGTCAAACATGGGTAAGGTCTATTCAGCTATCGATATCGGATCTAACGGAATACGTATGATTATTTCAGAAGTCTCCTACGATTCGTCTACTAAATCTCATGTATTACACGAGATAAAAAAAATTCGTTCGCCTATTCGTTTAGGAAAGGAAGTCTTTCTAGACAAACCCATTTCTCAAAACACGTTAAGCGAATCTATCGAAACTTTTGAGCATTTCCGCAATATTAATCAAAAGTACCGAGTCCATAGCTGTCGCGCGGTCGCGACGAGCGCTCTTCGCGAAGCCAGCAACAAACTCGAGTTCATCGACAAAATTGCCAAAAAAAGCGGAATCAAAGTTGAAATCATTGATGGTCAAGAAGAAGCGCGACTTATTTATTTAGCCGTTAGTAAAGAAGTGGAATTGAAAAATCGTCGTTGTGTCCTGATTGATGTTGGCGGTGGTAGCGTTGAAGTAACCTTATCAGACAACGGCAAAATGAAACAAACGGAATCCTTTCCGATGGGAACGGTTCGAATTTTAGACCAGCTTGAAAAACGAAAACTAGGCGAGAATCATCTTAAAGTCGTTGTCGGCGATTTCATCAAACCAGTGTTTCAATTTATCGACAAAAACAATTTTCATAACGACGTCGAATTTGCAATCGGGACAGGCGGAAACCTAGAGTGCATGGCCCGCTTAAAGTGGGATTTACTTAAAAAATCATCTAACACGTTTATAACGTTAAATGAGTTGGTCGAGATATATGACAAGCTCTCTAAAATGTCGATAAAGGAACGAATCGAAAAATTGAACCTCCGCCCCGACCGTGCGGATGTCATTTTACCGGCTATCTTCACTGTCAAAATGGTTTTACGACAATGCGATGCTCATCGCATTTTTGTGCCTAGAGTGGGTTTACGCAACGGCATTCTCTGGTCCATGATCCTGTAACCGGTCAATATGAGACAGTACTTACGTACTTTTTTTTGTTTAAAGAAATCCGCTGGATTCCCGAAACGTTTTTATATGGGAATGCTAGATCGTTACAAGAAAAAAGGTGGCTTCATTCAACTTCTTAATTTGCTTGAAACTTCAAGTAAAGCAAAGCAAGAGCAATTTTTAACTTTGATCTCTCAGGAGAATGTAAACTGGGAAATGGAGTTAAAAAAACGCGTCCTAACGGTTGATAAAATCGTCGAGTGGCCTCGCGAACCTTTAAGCGAAATTATTTCACGTATTCAACCATTAACATTGGCTGTAGCATTAAGAAAATTCGATGCCCCCAAACGTGATGAAATCTTAGCGGTGCTTTCACAAAGTGATAAGCGTAAAATTTTAAGTTTGATCGATGAAACAAATCCAAACCCTGCTGAAATTTCAACTTGCCTTTCAAAGATCGTAACGGAAGTTCGTGGACTTATTCAGCAAGGTATAATCAAACTCGAAAAGTTTAATCCAGACATGGCGGTTCCGGAAAATATCGAAGAGCTCATCAATCAAAAAGGTAGCACTGGTATTTCACTTGTAGACGCTGCACCAGCGACTTCAGCAAGTGACGAGCCTGAGGTAAAATTAGACTTCAGTGGCGCTAACAACCGCGCCGCGAGCACCGGAAATGACAAACTTGACACTTTAAAAGAAGAAAACGATTTCCTTAAAAAGAAAATCAATCAGCTGACTCAAGAAGCCACCACTTTGCGTGTGGAAAATTCGGTACTAAAAAACAAATTAGAGCAAATTAAAAAAATAGCCTAACAATATAAAGTGCGCTATACCGTCCTAATGATGGTGCGCACGTTCTTATTTTGTTTGTTAATTACGCTGGTCTCAGTAGCAAAGCCTATCGGCGATCTCACCATTAAGCGTATCGAAGATGAAAAAACATTCGTAGTTATAACCTACGAAGACCAATTGAAAGTGGGCGACCGCTACAGTATTCACTCGGAAAAGACTCATGAAATAGTTGGTCTTGCTGAACTCATCAGTTCACAAATTTCCCCAGCCGGTTACACTGAAAATCATTTCATTGTTTTGCGAATTCTAAAGGATCAAATTGTATTTCCGGGGCATCAGCTCAGACCCCTTATCTTGGTTACAGAAAACCCTAATTATCAGGGTGGAACTCTTTTAATGATTCGCTCTACGGGTGAAAATATCTCGAGCCGTTATAAACCCCTCTACTCGCAAGGCTTCCTAGTCGGCGATACGGCGGCGACTTTAGATCAAGATGAATTTCTGGTTAATTATCTTGGACAGGTATATTACGGAATCTACCCTCGCCTTACGATTGGAACAACGGCACTGGTGAACGCAGCGGGAGGTTTGAATTTCCTAGCCAAATATCGAATTCATTCTACAAATGAAAATACGATTTCAACTCTAGTTACATTTACCCGCGTTCCAGATTCTACTCAAAGCAACTTAAATTTAACGTTTCTTTGGGATTCGTACTCGAACGACACGATGGTGACTCATAACTTTCTAAGCTTGGCCGTATTGGCCTATGATCGCGCGGCAGAAACGACAGCCATCAAGTCGTTTGGATCAAGCTCGATCCAAACTGGTTACGAATTTGTTTTGAAAAATTGGAATCGCGTGTTGATTGGCCCCAACTATAACTTCGAAAAGAAAACTATCGGGGGTTACCTTTCCTATGTCATGATTTGGGATCGATTTAACTTAAATGTAAGTTTGAATACAGTCGACATTCGCGCCGACCGTTTTGATCTTAAAGATGGCTATAACGCATTCTTGGATTTGTACTGGCGCTATTAGTCGACTGGGCACGAATACGAGCTGACTGACACTCGCGTTCCCGTTGGCAGCTTCTTATTAAACTTAATTACATTGCCTACTAGTTCGTGTTGGATTGATGAATCTGAGCTAGATACCGTAATGTTTAAGCCCTCTGGATTTGAACATTTGATCGCGTAACTATCAACGATTGGTCCAACTACGTTATCGAAAATTTCTGTTAACTGACCGGCATAATCATTCAAGCAAATATCACCTAAAATCATATTAACTGGCGATAAACCTTTTTGTGAACGCTCAGCATTCATGATCGATAGCGCTTCTTTTCTAGCGTTGTTGTATTCAGTACCGTATGAGCCACTTACAATGCCCGACATCTGTTGATTTTGAATCGGTAAGCAATAAGCATCGGCAGTAATAATTGGATGGATACCAAAGTTTTTGCTTGGGTATGTAGAACGAATTACAGCTGCTAAGTTTTTACCTTTATCCATTTCTTCTAAAGCGTACTGGCCACTTTGAAGATACAATTGGCTGCGTTCGTCTTCGTCAGCTAAAAATATAATGTGAAAGTCAGCATCATCACGTAGGAAACTATCTGGATTATTTTTAGCAACCAAATGAGCCGCATAAATTCCACGCTCGTCACCTGATGGACAGTTATTATAATACTCTGTTGAGTAATTGCCATCCGTTGTTGATTTGCCACCGTTGATCCAATTTTTAATAAACGTTTCGCACGTTAAGGTTTCTTTTCTTTCGATCGCTGTTTTAAAAATACCCGTTTTCGTTGCGATATCGCCGTCTTCTTTAGACAAATACTTTTTACCTGTAGAAAGCGCGATTAATTTACCATCTTGTAGCGCGCCATTACCATTAATTGAACGAGCGCCGTTTTGAGAGCTAGAAATATCTGTAGTCGTGAACGCAATACGGTAGTTAACACCTTTGTTTTCTAAATTCTGAATAAATTGATTAAAACGAGCCGACATACGGTTTTGCTCGAATGACATTGACGCCGAGTTATCGTTAACGATTAGAACGTCAACTTTACCACCGTCGACAGTATAGGTTTGGCCTGGATAGACAGCTTTACCATCTTGAATGAGACACGATCCATCCTTCTGACAATCATAGTTCTGCGAGAACTTAACGCCAGAGCATGCTCCTAAAAAGTAGGACATCATCGCAAATAAAATTAGTGGTTTGAATGAAAAGCGCATTTTATCTCCTACTTTGAGGAAGTCCAAAACCTCGGCCAAGAAAAAGACAGCTATAGAACGTGTTAATTTGATTTCATCTGGATGGAGACAATTTGAGTTCTGTGCTTGTCTAGATTTTATACAGTCTCAAAATGAGATCGAGCTACCCAATTAGCTTAATTGGAAATTTTTTGCCTTTGATTTTTGAATCGCGCAGCTTCTTGAGTACAGTCTGCGCTTGGTTCGCGTTAACGGCCACAAACGAGTGATGATCCTTAACCTCAATCTTACCCACATCTGTGGCTTTTAGACCGACTATTGGATTGGTTAGGGCCCCCAGAATATCACCAGGTCTGAGTTTATCTTTACGGCCAGCACCAATTGAGATCGTCTGCATGGCTGCAACACTGTGGCTGGCGGCAATGTTATACTGATGTTTGAAGCCTAGCTTTGGTTTTTGAAATTTACCTTTAGTCGCCTGTTCAAGCTCTAAAATTTTTAACGTTTCATTTGGTTTTGCCAGCAATACGGCGATCCCTGATTTCCCCGCTCGCCCCGTTCGGCCAATGCGATGAACATAGGTTTCGGCTTGCTGAGGAAAATCAAAATTAACCACGAGTTCTAGACCTTCGATATCAAGACCACGCGCGGCCACATCGGTCGCAATCAAAATACGGTATGTGCCATTACGGAAAAGCGAAACAACACGATCACGATCCCGCTGTTCTAGGTCCCCGTGAAGGGCGCCACACGGTACGCCTTGTTCTGTAAACTTGGCAACGATATCATTTACAGTCGCTTTTTGATTACAGAATACCAACGTCGAATCTGTAGGATGCTGCTGAAGAACCCGCATTAACATGCCGACTTTATCATCACTGTCTTCATACTCATACAAAACCTGATCAATCGTAATGGCACCTTCGTCAGAACCTTCGATTTTAACTTCGACCGGTTTTTTTTGATATTTGCGACTAATTGACTTTAATGTTTCAGGAAACGTCGCCGAAAATAAAGCCGTTTGTCGTTGCTGTGGCAACATTCTTACAACGTTAAGTAACTCGTCTTCAAAGCCCATCTCTAACATTTTATCGGCTTCATCCAATACGAATGTTTTGACATCTTGCAAATCTAAAACTCTACGATCAATCAAATCTAAAACTCGCCCAGGAGTACCGACTACGATTTGAGGCCCACTTTGCATGGAAATAATTTGCTCACGCGCCGGAACACCACCATAAACCGCCACCACTTGAAGATCACTTAGTCGGCGACCAAATTTTCTAGCTTCTTTGCTAACTTGTACACTGAGTTCGCGAGTAGGGCATAAAATGAGCGCTTGGACTGTTCTTTGTTTTAGCACCAAGTTTTGCAGAATAGGCAGCATAAAAGCCGCCGTCTTACCACTACCCGTTTTCGAGCGGCCGACGATATCTTTTCCTTCTAGAAGTAGAGGAATACTCTGAGACTGAATCGGTGTCATTTGGACAAAACCAAGCTCTTGCACAACGGACAAAATCTCGCTAGAAAGTGATAAAGATGCAAATGAATTGGTTTCCAAGAAGAACTCCTACGCCTTGAGATTTTATCAATTCACATCCATTATGGGAAGATGAAATAGGTTATATGAATTTACTACAACTCTACGCCGGCTCTAAGCAATACGGTCCAAAAATACTATTTCAAGATGCCCGCTTTTCTATAAATGAAGGCGACCACGTCGGTGTGATTGGTCCCAATGGCGCCGGGAAAACGACCCTATTTAAAATCTTGGCAGGCCTTGAAACATTGGACTCTGGCGAGCTAATCAAATCAAACAAACTCGTTATTGGCTATTTAGAGCAAGAAGCCAAAGAACCTGGCGAACTTTCTGCGGAAGAGTACCTCGAGCAATCCTGTATAACTCCGGTATGGGAGTTAAAGGCACTTGGACTAGATTTAGGCCTATCGGAACATCACTTCAAATCTACTTTTCAACAACTCAGTGGCGGTTACCGCATGCGTATGAAGCTACTTCAGCTTATCGGTCGTCAACCTAACTTAATGTTACTCGACGAGCCGACAAACTTTTTGGATTTAGAAAGTATATTGACGCTGGAAAAATTTCTTCAGGGCTATAAAAGTGCATTCTTATTAATCTCTCATGATCGCGAATTTTTAAAACGAACCACTGAGCATACATTAGAAGTCGAATCACCGGACATTACAAAATTTCCGGGACACATCGATGACTACTTCGAGCAGAAGGCTCAGCTTCGAACCATTCTAGAAGCCCAAGCGGCCAATCAAGAAAACAAGAGAAAAAGTATTCAAGACTTCATTGATCGTTTCGGCGCCAAAGCTACAAAAGCACGTCAAGCTCAAAGCCGCATGAAGATGCTTGAAAAAATGGAAAAAATTGAAGTTAAAGATTTGCCAGTTAAAGCTAAAATTAGAATACCTCCTCCGATCCACACCGGTAAAGAGACTTTGCAAATGACGAATGCTAATCTTGGATACGGCGATAAAACAATCGTAAGCCAATGCCACATTCGCTTAGAACGGGGCGATCATTTGGGAGTTGTTGGGTTTAATGGCGTTGGTAAATCAACCTTATTAAAATCATTAGCAGGGCGTTTACCTATTCTAAGCGGCGAAATGAAACTAGGCTATCAAGTTACCTTGTCATATTATGCTCAGCATGTCAGTGAAGATTTAAATCCAGACGACACAGTCTTAGAAAGCCTACAACGAATGGCTCACCCTGAGGTCATGGCACAGGATATTTTGAATCTTGCAGGCTCACTTTTATTTTCAGGAGAGAGCATTTATAAGAAAATTCGAGTTCTTTCTGGTGGTGAAAAATCACGAGTAGCCATTGGTCAGATTCTATTGAAACGTAGCCCGTTACTATTGCTCGATGAACCAACGAACCATTTAGATTTCGATACAGTAGAGGCCTTAACAGAAGCCCTCCGTGAATATCCGGGCTCCCTTGTTGTCGTTAGCCATGACCGCAGCTTTATTGGTCGCATCGCAACCAAGATATTAGAGATCCGTGATGGAAAAGCCGAAGTTTATCCCGGTACCTATGATGACTATCTATGGAGCCTTGAAAAAGGCGCTCTTCGCGAACGCTACAAAGAAGCTGTCGCTGCGACCCAAAGCCCAACGTCCTCTAGCTCAGAGCCTAAGAAAGAATTCACTAAGTCAACGGCTCCAATTAAAAAAGGTACAAAACAACTTAATGCCGAGAAAAAAGAGCTTCAACGGAAACTACTTAAATCCGAGGAGATACTTCATCTCAAAACCAAACGTATGGATGAACTCAATTTTGAAATTTTGTCAGTGAAAGGCCCGCGGGTAACCGAAGTTTCAAAAGAACTTAGCGAATGCAGTGAAGAGATTCAACGTTTAGAAGAAACCATTCTAGGTTTCATGGAAGGTATTGAGCTTATCGATAGCCAGCTTCCCAAAAATGATCCGACCTAAGCCATTTGGGGCGCTCCACAGAGAAACGCCCCAAAAATAAAACACTAGTAGGCAGGTGGAACGAGCGTCGTATTCTGACTCAATTCCATCGCTAACGAAATGGCGATTTGGCTGAATAAAAGTGAATGGTCGAAATTTAATTTCGGAGTAATAATGTCATTCTTAGAATGAATCGCTTGATTCATTCTACGCATAGAAGATTCAAATGGCATCAATGTATGATAGCCTTGACGATACCAAGAGGCGTGGTCTGAACAACCATAACCACAACGGTCTTCAGCTAACTGAGCCTTCACATAATGAGTGTTGAGTTCAACTAAAATCGATCTCATCCATGCGCTCGTAAAATCTGTCATGCTCGCAATAACACGTGGTCCATCACCAGGAAACAGTGTCATATCAAGCTGCAGAACCCCCACTACTTTTTTTCCAGCTTTCTTATACTCTGCTGCTATTTCCGCCGATCCTAGCAAACCGGACTCTTCACCCGCATACCAAAATATTTCAATCGTTCGCGCAGATTGTTTTTGCGCCATTAAAATGCGTAGTGCTTCTAATAAATTTGAAGAACCCGAAGCATTGTCGTCCACGCCTGGAGCCCGATCCCCATCAAAACTGATTGAATCTAGGTGACCACCCATAACAACAATTTCATCGGCGCGAGTTGTACCCGGCAAAGTCACGCGTAAAGATTTTTGTTTTGTTTGTTTATGATCGATCATTGTGACAGACACTTGGCGTTTTGCGCGCAGTCTCATTTGTTCGATCAATGTTTTCAATTGAACTACATGTGCATTCGGTTCTGGCGCTTTGTTATAGCGATTTGGAAATGCGCTCAGCCAGTTTACCCACTTCATCAGCTGTTCTTTGCTTGCTGATTGAGTCGCCGCAGCGATGTCTTGACGAAATGGAATCTGAACTTTACTAGTCGGCCCCGACGCCCACTGTTGATCACGACGTAAACGTTCTTTTAAATAATTCATGCGTAAAGAAATGTTACGAGTGACTGACGGATCAAAATCCTGGACCACCTCGTACCCCCCGCATTTTCCGTAGCGGTGCGCTAGTAAGCTTAGTCTTTGCTGAGCGTCCGGAGTCAAATAGGCAAATCCTAAATTGATCTGTGGATCTTGAAGAAAAATAGGTACCCCTATTCCTTTAAGTAAATGTAAATCGGCTAAAACAGGTACGATCGCATTTGAAGTCGCAACGTGTGCCTGTACAAATGGGCCTGCTAAAATTAGACTTCCCATTATTACTTTTAATACTGATAAAACTACATGTTTTCTCATGGTCCCTTCCTTGTGTCTAACTAGACTATGGTCTATAGCTAGAAGATCAATAAAAAAAACCGTTCCCTCGAGTTTTTTTTCAGACTTCCGAGTATTTATACGTGCCAGCAAAATTGAAGAGTTGGGTTTTTAAACTTAATTCGATTGAAACAAAATTCATAGTTCTCGGCCTACTCTTTGGAGCGGCCATCGGTGTGGCAAGAGCCCAGTCTTACTCGGATTTTCTAATACATATCGACGCCATTTGGACCTTACCAGCTTTACTGCTGAGCGAGCTTATCTATCTTCCGATTATTCGTGCACCTCGCAACAAAGAACGCTTAGCTACGTCAATCGCCACGATCGGTTTGTTTTTCTCCCTGATTTTTTTCTTCAACGGATTTAATCCTCATTCTGTCTCGGCGTCTCTTGTTTTCTTTGTCATCACAGGCCTCATTCGAAATCTTGTTCGATGGATGCTCACTGAAATTTCCTTACTCCATATGGGACGTTCCAAAGCAAATGAACTTTCGTACTTCATTTCCGCGGCTTTAGATTTAGGTTCGATTTTTGCTGTCGGTTCCACCTTGCTCGTGAAAGTTTCAACAGTTACTAACTTAATGATTGTTGGCACCCTGTGGAGTAGTTTATTTCTATTCACCTGGTATCTCTTCAATCATCATGAATCATTCGAGATCAAGCTAGCATCCGAAGAATTTCCGGGCAGTTCACAAGAGCCCTTTTTTAAACGCAGAGTCGCCCAATCGTATGTTTCATTATGCTTACTTATTGGTTTCTTTTATGCGATCCAAGAGTACGTTTGGCGCTCTAATCTTCAAGAACTAGTGACAGAAAAATCGGACTACGTCTTCTATACTACCGTTTATGTCATCGGATCAAATCTATTAGGAGTAGTCAGCGGATGGTACGCTGCTCAAGCGACCCGTCGCACACGTATATCACCGGAAAAAATTATCCACTATTTCATTTTAACAAGTGCCGTTGGTCTGCTTGTATTTTCAGTTACGCAATCCATTTTGGGCGCTGTTTTTCTAGGAATTGTATGTTCGGCCACATTCAGAAACTTTTTCATAGCCGCCAATACTAACCTAATGTCTTCGTTCGATGATAAGACCCGCAGCGATTTTAGAAAGTTATCACAGATAGCATTGTTCATTGCCCCACTCATACCAGTATTTGGTTTATCCTTTTTGGTTCACTCGCTAGCCCCGGACTCAAAAATGATGTCACTGGCAATTGCTCTTGGTGGATTGCTAGTAGCTTCTATGTACTTTTTAAAAAGCTACATCCGTCATTTGACTGATCTCATGTATTTATTCCTGCACAGCCATGATCGTGTTCGTCGTGTAAATGGGGCTATATTATTAAGTTTTCTGCGACCGAAAGGCTATGACCAATGGTTTAAAGATATTTTGGCCCAAAAGCCAAAGACACTTTTAATTAAAACTATCATCGAATCCTTGGCATTCTACCCGACTAAGCGTTCGATCAAGTTAATTACGTCTCAGTTTTCAAATCCAAAAGAAGAAATTAAATTTGCCATTTGTGAAGCTCTCAATCACATCAACAAACCGCAATCCATTTCCTTCTTAATTGGAATTGCATTGAACAAGACCGAAACGTTCCGAGTTCGCCAAAAAGCAGTGAAACTGCTTCATCGCCGCATGAAAACGCACTTAATTTCAGTATTCCTAAACCGCTTAGAAACCGCTCAAAAAGATGAACGACGAATTATTATTGAAGGCTTAACGGAAATGCAAAATCCAGAGTTATTCCACACTTTTTTAAGCAATTTGGATGACGCCCGGCCAGATATTATCAAGTTCGCATTGATTGGTTTATATAAGTCATCGACTAATCGATTAGCCTTTACTGAAAAAATCAATGAACTGATTCGCGAACCCGAAAACCCAATGTTTGGAATTGCCTGTTTCGTACTTGGGGAAGTTCGCGATGACCGCTGGTTGCCAACGATTCGTTGCATTCGCGTGAAAAATAAATCTAATATTATCTTTCAGTCTTGGTATATGTACCGTATTGATGAATCTTTGAAGAAGGATCAAATTGTATTGATCAAAAATCTAATCAAAGATCAAAGTTTCCAGAAAGAATTAGTGAATCTGTTCGTTTATTTTAATCCACGCGATCGAATCAAAATTCTATATAGCTTAGTTGTAAATGCGCGATATCTAGATCTAGGAATTCCGGAATTGATTAGCTTGTTGAAAAATTTCGACTACGACTTTCATGAGGAAATTCTGTTCTTGATTAATCTTAAAGATCGCAAACACCACGAGAGACCGACCGTTAGGAAAGCCGGATAGCCGCAAACCACAACGATTTAGCGTTTGTCGTTTCCATGCCGTTTTTCTGTTATCTTTTTTTTATTAACCAGCTTTGGCAACTTTGAATTCTTGGGCGTAGCCAACTACATTGAAGGCTTTTACTGTTTTTTCGATTCCCTTTAACGTGATTGAACCGATGCTTTCTGTGTGAAACGTATCGGCACCGCTCATACGCGCTAGGAATCTATGTGATACCAAAATTTGTCCATTGTTAGCGTAGTGGCACATACGCGATGCAAAGTTCGCGACCGGCCCGATGACCGAATATTGCCAGAACTGATCGAAGCCGATTCCACCCATAGTTGCAAAGCCTTCAGCTAGACCGATTCCGAAATCGATAGCGTAACCTTTTCCTTTCCAAACTTGTTTTTGCTCATTCAGAACTTCACGGATTTCCATGGCCATACGTAAACCGACTTCTTGATGGTTAGCGATTGGCAACGGATCATTCAGAAATAACATAATTCCGTCACCAGCAAGATGACCTAGGGTTGCTTTATATTTTGCAGCGCACGCCCCTACAGCAGTATAATAATGATTCAAAATATCTAGAACTTCTTCTGGCTCCGCAGTTTCAGAAAAAGCAGTGAACCCACGGAGGTCAGAAAATAGGACCGTGACTTGAGCTCGATGTAGTTTTAAAGCCAATTGCTGATGATCTTCAACAACAAGGTCGGCGATGTTGGGTGAAATAAAGCGTGTCAGACGTCCCAAACGCTCAAGTGCCTGCACACGAATTTTTAGAAGCGATGCTAATTTTGCTAAAAGTTCTTCGTTTCGAAATGGTTTCTGAATGAAATCGTCAGCACCAACTTCTAGACCCATCGTTTTTTCTTTCAGAGCATCATTACCCGTTACCATCACGATAGGAATACGATCATGCGCATATTTTTCTCGAACAGCACGGCATAAATCATAACCTGTGGACCCAGGCATATTGATATCTGTTACGACTAGGTCGAAACTCTTCTTAGCGAAGGCATCTGATTTTAGAAATAGGCTCGCCGAACTGAAAACAATGACATCATAACCGTGAGTTTCCAGAGTGCAACATAGCACTTCCCGGAACATCTCATCATCATCAACCACGCAAACTACGGGTTTGTCTTTGTTAGTTTTTGGCACCGATTCCATCAGTCTTTTAGTCGTCAGTTCAACTACTAAACTTTATAAACCTTCGTCGCGACGTCGCAAAATCTAGTCACGACCAAGGTGTCTATTTTTTAGTCACTTGCCATTCGTTTTAAGGCTCATCCACATAAAGGCGTGCCCAGCGCAGGCCCAAATCCAGCTAAAGCCTGAAAGTTAGGCATCATTCTGGTATTGCTTCCGTATGTGAACAAAGGATTTTATATGAAAAACCTATTTTATGCATTTGTAGTGACTTCCCTTTTCTTGGTGGCCTGCAACAAAGCCAATAATGAAACAGTGGCCGCCCCACCCGCGGTAACGAACCAATGCATCCAGCAGACAAACACATATAATCCATACGGGACTTATAATCCGTACAATCCATATGGCACCGTAAATAATGGGACCTGCAACTCTCAAATTTACAATCAATATTCTGCCTACGGATTTAGCTCTTATCCTTATACAAATTTTTACAACTATAATTGGGCTGGTGGTGGATATTCTTATATGCCACTATGTGATTGCCCAGCAGGCTCTCGCCCTGTTTATAGCGGTACGATTGGAATGGGCTGTGTGCAGGTTCAATATTTTGACCCTATCGCGGTCGGTGTTTATTATTACTCGTTAACTCCAAACAATTATCAATGGGTAAATTGGACGCAAGTTTCAAACATTTCGGGCTCTGTGGGCAATTTAAATAATTGCTACCAACAGGTCGCTTTGTCTTGTTTCATTGATACGCCGGGAACCTGCGGCAGCGGCCTAGTTTGCCAACCTACATCTGGCGGTTCTCGCTTAGGAATTTGCCGCCGCCAATAACAGCTTAAGTTAGATGTTGATTCAGTGATTTGACCTGATATTCTTTGAAATCAAAGGATATCATTATGTCACAAAATCCATTAATTGAGCCCCTAAAAAACTTCGACAAAGCCTTACCATTTGACCAAATCACCGCTGATCATTTTATTCCTGCGGTCGAACACTGGGTGGTAGATGCTAAAAAAAACATTCAACATATTCTAGACAATCCTAGTACGCCAACATTTGAAAATGTTATTTTTGCGTTGGAAAAGAGCTCCGAGCGTTTAGATCAAGCGTCATTAGCTTTCGGAAATTTGGAGGTCGCAAATGGAGATGAAAAAATCCATGAAGTAGGGAAAAAACTTTACCCACTTTTAGCGAGCTTTAGTTCAGACATCACATTGAATTCGAATTTATTTGAAAAAATTAAATATGTTTATGATCACAAAAAAGAGTTCAAACTAACGGTAGAAGAATCTCGTCTACTGGACAAAACATACCTTAGCTTCACACGTAATGGGGCCTTGCTGGACGCGACGAAAAAAGAAACGCTTAGGAAAATCGATCAAGAACTATCTACACTTGGACCGCAGTTTTCAGAGCATGTGCTAAAAGCAACAAATGCGTTTGAAATGGTTTTAGAGGCGTCTGACTTAGACGGTTTGCCTGAATCCGCAGTTGAAGCGGCAAAAGACCTAGCAATGAGCAAAGGTATGCAAGGTAAATACATTTTCAACTTACAAATTCCAAGTTACTTGCCATTAGTCACGTATTCAAAACGTCGTGATCTTCGGGAAAAAGCATTCCGGGCGTATAACTCACGTGCCGTGGAAGGCCCACTTAGTAATCAAGAATTAATTAAGAAAATTTTAAAACTAAAGCGTGAACGCGCACAACTGCTTGGGTTTAAGGACCACGCCGATTTTGTTCTGCAAGAACGAATGGCGCAAACATCGACGCAAGTCACGAGCTTCCTAAAACGCCTTCAAGATGTGTCGTTCGTAGCAGCTGAAAAAGACTTGAAAGAAGTATCAGACTTCGCATACGAAATAGATAAACTAAACGATTTCAAGTCGTGGGACTTTGCGTACTACTCTGAAAAGTTAAAAGAGAAAAAGTACTCATTTAACGAGGAAGATCTAAGACCATACTTCAAATTAGAAAATGTTGTGAACGGCGTTTTCGAACACGCCCGCAAACTCTACGGAATCGTATTTAAAGAAAACACGCAATTGCCTGTTTATCATCCAGATGTAAAATGCTACGAAATTTATCGTGAAGACAATCAGGGCTATCTTGGTTTATTCTACACAGACTTTTTTCCTCGCCAGACTAAAAAAGGTGGCGCATGGATGACTCTATTCCGCGAGCAAGGTTATTTTGATGGTGATGTTC
>DDTZ01000066.1:0-2788 GCA_002344565.1 Bdellovibrionaceae bacterium UBA2351
AAGAAATCGTCCCAAGGATTGATATAGTAATAACGTTTGATTTTTAAGTTATAATCTGGATTTTCAATAATGACATAGCCTTTGTAGTACTTGCGGCACTCGTAGATATCGTATTCGATAACATCGGTCCAAAAGATACAGCCATTGTTATTGCTCGGAGTTAGTTTTTTCTCTTCGCCGGGAACGTTTTCGTTTGTGCTAAAGCCACGCACTTTGAAGTTTTGGAATGCGACGGGTCCTTGCGTTAGATTGTTAGTGAAACAAATGTTAACTGGATAGGTTACTTTACGTTTGTGATTAAGCTGCTGAACGCCTTTTACTGGCGAGTCAATTTCTAGCGTTGTCCATGAGATTGTAGAATCGGCTTTTCCCGAACGCGCGCCTGATGTTTTATCATCATCATCATTGTTTTTCGCCGACTTTGAGTTTGCCGATTTGGACATGTAATCTTTATTTAATGGTAGCTGTGCTTCGACTTCTTTGATGAAGTCAGGGCTCGGAAGAATTTTTAAGAATGAATTTGTGCGGATGCTGCGGAAGTCTCCTAGGGGGAATATTCCTGCATATGGTTTTAAGTTTGGAACGTTTTTACTTGGTTGTAAGTAAAGACGAACAAAGATACTGCCGCGTGATGGAGGACCGCCTTTGAAAGAAAGGACTTTCGTGAACGATAGGATGCCTTTTTCCATCTTTGCATCGGAAAAATTAGCGCTTGCTAATATATCGTATGTATTTTTCTCTTTTTCGCCGCCAACGAAGTAGCGTTGAATCACTTCAATGCGGCCAGAAAACAAACCGTATTTTAAAGAATACTGAGATGTTTCACCGCTTGTTTTCTTGGTTTTAATGTAAGGGTTTACATTGAATTCGTATTTTAATTCAAATCTATTATTCTCGACGTCACCCATTCGTTCATCATTCACGAATAGACGGCCGTCCTCTACCCAAAGGTCAAAAGCTTGTGTTTGGGATTTTCCGGAAAGTTTTTCTAAAGCCGCGTCGCTATCAACAAGTGGTTCGATTTTATTTTTAGATAGATCGATGGCATTGTGATAGTTTTCTGTATCCCATGGATTGATGGCATAGGAAATTTTGTAAGAACCTGTGTGTAGGCCCTTTGATTTGATTTTTCTATCATACTTGATGAATACAGGATCAGTTAAATAATCGAACGCAATTTTTTCGTTCCAGCTTAGGCAACCTGTAGAATCGGTCTTGATTTCTTGGTTTAATTCTTCAATCAGGAACGGGTGGTTTGTTACAGGCTTGCTATGGCGTAAATCCCGGATACATACTTTCATTAAATAGATACGCTCTTTAGGTAGTGAGATTTCGTCTTGGAAGGTCTCGTTTAATAGGCTGCCTGAAACTTCATCTGCGAAGAATGAACCCTGCGCATCGCTGCCGTCTGTACGCTTTTGTGTGTCAGGTAAATTACAACCTGCCAGGAAGAGAACCGATAATAGTGAGAGTGACGCTATCTTAGATAGAGACATTCAGAACCTCGAAGCGTAAGAAGTACATTTTTTCATCAGATTGAGCTGGGTTTTCAACAACAAGTTTTGCGTCACTGAAATAGAACGTGACTCGATAGTTTTGTTTTACATTTTTCCATGAGGCTATGAATTCATAACCCATATGATTTGTAGCAAAATAGTCTGTGTTCGCGTAGGCACCTACTGTCGCATCAGATTCAATTCGGTAGGTGTAGCCTGAAATTTCGATATCGTGACTTGGTAGAATTGTGTAACCGGCACCGCCACCAACACGGTAGGCTTGATTTACGCCTTTAGGTGCGCCTTGGTTTTCTAAGAACGAACCGTTGCCAATTAGGTACGCGGCTTTGTAAACACGACGTTTGAAAAACAAGTCCGCGTCTAAACCTTGATATTCATATTTAAATGCGCGTTCTGTGTCGGACACGCGGGTGTCGGCAGACGTATTGCCGGCGATTACGCTCGCAGTTGACACGCTCAGTGGTAGACTTGAAAATTTGAAATAATTCGCTTTAGCTTGAACTACGTTTTTATCATTGATTTCCCAGTTAGAAGTAAGTCCTACTGAGTTTAACAACGGAGTTGATTCTTTCTGGTTTTGATCTGTAATTGCCGAACGAGAATTTGGAATCACAGTTTGTCCCTGAACACCAAAAGTCCAGGGACCGTTGGCGATGCTTTGTTTCGCCTGGCCGCCCATAAAGGCCATTGTGTCATCAACCAATAACATCGAGAACACGTCGTATTGATCAAAAATACCTGCAGACACGTAGCTTTCTTTCATCCACTGGTAGTAGGCGGCAGCGTGTTGTATGCTCAGGCGGTTTTCTAGTGATTCCGCACCATCTACGCTTTGAACATGGCCAGAATGTAAGCGTGCAATAGGGTTAAGTTTTAAGTAGATAGATTGATTAACGAAGTATTTTAAATTGTAGTTTAGCTTTAATTGCAAAACGTCCATTTTTGCGAATTGGTTTTCATAGCTAGTTGCGCGAAGACCCAGCCTTAAGCTCGATTCGTTAGCCGGTGTGCCTAGGTAGCCAGATGGGGTGTTAGCAGATAGCGTGTTTACTTTAGACAAAGGTTCTTTGCGAGTTTTGTTTTTAGAATCAAAACCCCAGCTTACAGAGAATAACAGCAGTGCAGAGAATAGGAACACGTAGCGTCTCATGACATTAGAAATGTGCAAAGACAGGGCCTTTTAAACGTGTTGTAGAGTTATACAGCCCCTGAAAACCCCGACAATCCAGAAGAATGACGTTTTACGGAAGCACCTATAAAAACTTCGACAG
>DDTZ01000066.1:3166-6368 GCA_002344565.1 Bdellovibrionaceae bacterium UBA2351
TCTCAAAATGAGATTTGGGTTAGGGTGCGGTCGGTGGCGTTTTGGTGTTGGTGGAGGAGTTCTTTGAGTTGTGAGGTTAGGGCGTTGTGTTCGGTTGCTGGTATGTTTGCGTGGAAGTGAAGTAGTTGTTCTAGTTCGGTTGTTGAGTGAATGGCTTGAACCCATGTGCTAGGGTAAGTACCCATTGTGATTTTTTCGAATTCTATGGCTTCGCGGTTGTTCGTGTGGAAAGGTCCTACGCACACGGGTTTGAAAAAACTTAGCGGTTCCATTACTGAGTGAACTTTTGATTTAAATGAGCCGCCGACGAAGGCTAAGTGTGCCCAGTCGTACAAGTGAAATAAGTAGCCGTACTGATCTACAATTAAAATATCCCAAACATCGGCTAAGTTTTTTATTTTTGAAAGTCGTGCAGTCTTTAACTTATGTTTTGAGAAAAAAAGTTCGATTCGAATGAGTGTCTCTTCAGTTACTTCGTGTGGCGCAATGACGGCTCGCCATGTGTTGGCCGATTTAGCAAGTGCCGGAAGGAGTACAGCTTCATCCTCTGGCCATGTAGAGCCGGCAACAAATATTTTTTTATCGTTCGGCGATTTAGGGAGATCTTTTTTTGTGTTTATTTTTTTGAAAAAAACTTGATCGTAACGTGTGTCTCCTAAAACATCGATGGGAACTGCTACTCCGATGGCTTCTAGGTTTTTTTTGTCACTTGCGGAAACAGCCATGATTTTATTCAGGTTGTTGAGTGCACAGCGGGTCAAGGCATTCAGCCAATGGCCTTTGTTTGCGCTAGATTCTGAAAACGTTGCCGAGAACAAGTAGCTCGGGATGTGCTGCTGTTTGAGTTGTAAACTGATCTCGGGCCAAACATCGGTACGGGCGAATAGAAAAACTTTAAAGTTATATTTCTTTAAAAAACGATTCACTAACCAAGCTAAATCAATAGGAGCCGGTCCAACCGCATCCACCATCGGTTGATTCATCACCGCTTTTAGGACGGACATCGATGATAGAGTAACGACAATATTGCAGTCAGGGTGAGACTCTTTGAGTTTTCGAATCAAAGGGTAGGCGTATTCAATTTCACCGCTAGCCGCGTGAATGCCGACCGAACGACGATCTGGATTAAACGTTGGACGATGGTGAAATTCATTTCGTAGTCTGAATTGAATGCTTTCGAATAATTTATTTTTAAGGCTTAGTAGCGACAATAAGCGGGCCAGAGTGTAAACTCCAGGTAAAAGAAAATAGCGGTAAAAAGAAAAAACTATCCAATCCATTTCAGTAATTCTTGTGCGACAGTCGCTGGTTTGATGTCAACTAAGCACTGATGGTGAACGGTATTTACACATGGTCCTTGGCCATGCTTGCTGCACGGGCGGCAAGACAAAGGAAGTTCCATTTTTAAAGTGGATGGACGACTTGGGAAACCAAAAGGTGCCGGTCCAAGGAGGGCAATGCAGGGATGGCCTAATTGTTCAGCGATATGCATGAGTCCCGTATCGTTGCTCACCAATGCCTTGGATTTTTTAATGATCGCTGCATTCGTTTTGTAATCTAAAGCACCCGCCAAATTTAGACAGCGCGTAGGTGCTATCGCCTGGATGTCTTTTAGAAATTGATCTTCAGGGCCGCCCAGTAAAACAAAATCGAATTCGGGTAAAAGTTGAATCAATTCTTTCCAATAATCTTTTGGCCAACGTTTTAAAAAATAGGCAGCTGACGGAGCCAGGGTGAAAAACGGTTGTCTGAGTGAGCTCAATTTCTCTAAAGCCTTGGTTTCCGAAGATGGCTCTAGAAAAATCTGTGGCGTCGCCGGAAGATTTTTGTCGATACCCCAAGCCTTTAGTGGCTCAATCAAATCGCGTTGCCCTGAAAAAGGCATCTGAAATGTATTGATTCTAAATTTAAATAGTAGGAAACGTTTCCAGCGGTAAATTGGCCGTCGGATTTTGTGATTAAATTTGAATGCAGTTGCGAGTGTATAAACAATAAAAGATCGTAAGTTGTTATGAGCATCATAAACATGCGTAAAATTTTCGTGCCGTAAACTCCACGCTAGTTTTAAAAGCTCTGTTAAGCCTTTTTTGCGATTAAATAACCAAATGCGGTTGATCGCAGGGTGGCCTTCTAATAGTGACTTATAATCCTCACGTGTGACCCAATGGATTTCGCAATCCTGGAAATGATCTTTTAACTTGGTGGGTAGGCTCAAGGCTTGAGTTACATCTCCAAAGCTAGAAAATCGAATGAGCAACACTTTAGTTTTTGATTGCATGTTATCTACTTTACTCAGATATTGGGAAATGTACATGAATTATTTATTGTGGGTTTCGTTTTTCAGCTTATTTATTCTAGGGTTTGGCGACAATATACGAGGCCCTCTGTTTCCCGAAATCATTCAAAGCTTTAATCTGTCTGATTCATTAGCAGCTTGGTATTTTGCTCTGTCCTCGTTTATGTCATTTGTGGGTAGTTATTTTGTCCGCAGAATGAAGTCCGTTTCTGAATTAATGAATCTTTTATATTTAGGTGTTTTTTGTATTTTTGTCAGTTTTACGATTCAGCGATTCGCAAACAATTACGTGATTGTTCTAAGTGGTGTCGTGTTTTTCGGATTGAGTGTTGGATTCCTTGCTGTCGCCCAAAACAATTTGGTGATCATCGGAACCAGTCCTAAGAATCGATCACGAATGCTGTCGTACCTGCACAGTATGTATGGAACGGCGTCACTGCTTGCACCATTGTTTGTGGCAGGACTTGCTAACCATCGTTGGCAGCAAATCCTATTTTATTTTTCGTGGGTGGCGCTTGGATTTAGTGCCGCTGGTTTTTTCTTTAACAAAAAGAAACTCGATCGCATTCGGCATTTTTCTCAGTTTCAAGAATCGGCTACCCACAAACTGGACGGGTTTTCTGAGCTTAAAATATCGATTGCAATTTCGTTATACGTACTTGCGGAAATTATGGTAGGAACGCGATTGGCCCTGTATATGCGTCGCTATTTTGAGTTTGATTTGTCGCAATCTAGTTTATACGTAACTTTATTTTTTGTTTTCATGTTGTTAGGGCGTGTAGCGATTTCATTTTTGCCTCATCACTTCAACATCAAGAAACAATTGATGTGTTCTTTAGTGGCAGCATTTGTTCTGATTCTGATCGGACTTTATGTGCATCCGTTTGCGTTAGTTTTGTCGGGTTT
>DDTZ01000180.1 GCA_002344565.1 Bdellovibrionaceae bacterium UBA2351
AAGCCAGGCTTTGCCGTCGGAGGCAAGTCCGCCGCAACTCCTTGAAGTCGTTCAGATACAAGTTGACGTGCGCGATAGATATCAAGTCCATCTTTGAACACGACTGTGACTTGTGAAAGACCGAATCGAGTAATCGATCGAACCTGCTGAACACCAGCGATACCTCGCATAGATGATTCAATCGGAAACGTAATTGTTCTTTCAATTTCTTCAGGAGCTAGGCCTTCAATTACCGTGTTTACTTGCACCTGATTATTTGTGATATCAGGAACAGCATCAATCGGAAGACTTTGAAAACTGTAAATCCCAGCTACAACCATTAGGAGTGTTAACAATAGAATCACTCCCCGATTGAATATGGAAAAACGTATAATTTTGTTTAACATATATTTTATTCCTTATAATTAATGAGAGTGACCTTCGGGAGCGCCACCAAAGGCAGCGATCTCGGCGATTCTAAGTAAGCCAGTTCCTTCGACTACAATTTGATCTCCTGCTTTTAAATCTTTCGACTTAATAACAGCTTTCTTGTCAGATTTACTGACGAAGACAAAATCCACGCGTTTGTAGTGGCTATCTCGATAGCGATATAAATTTACTTCTGTCCCTGCGGTAACAATGGCAGTTTTAGGGATTTCAAATTGTGCAGAAGCAGGGACTTGAACTTTTTTAACATCAAAATTCTTTTCAGCTTCTGGAGAAATCTGAAAACCTTCTTCTTCACTTGCGCTAACGATCCCTTTACCTGGACCTATGTTCTCGTTACCTTCTTCGTGACCGTGGCCTCCATGACCGCCGCCTTCATCGTGGTCATCATGCTTCTCGCCTTCCTCTGATCCATGATCGTGATCGTCATGCTTTTCATCGCCTTCTTTTCCATGACCTTCTTGCTTCTCGCCTTTTTCATGTTTGTGCTCGTCTTTCTTCGATTCGTTAGCCATTCCAACGTTTTCGTAGAAACAGAACATAACTAGAGCACTAAATAAGATCGTTAAAAATCTTGATCTCATAATACAACCTCGCTAAATTTATTATCCATAATGAGAATTCGTCCGTATGTTTCCAAAGCTTCCAGCTCCGAAGCATTTCTTCGTTCTTCAAGATCAAACAACTGTCGATGCGCTTCAATCACCAAAGGACTAGAAACTAACCCTTTGAAAAATTGACGTTCAACCTTCTCATGTCTTTCTTCAAGCGCCTTCACACTTAAGGAATTTTTTAGGCTCGCGATCATTTTATTGTATCTATTCACAAGCTCACTTCGAGACGCTGACAATTTTTTACGAGATTGGTCAGCAACTAATTCAGCCTCGATAAGTTTTTGAGAACGATACTGACGATTACCGCTGTTTGTTGTTAGAACTGGAATCGGTAAAGAAAGTCCGACGCCAACAAAGGTTGTTGTTTCACCGTTGTCCTTTGTGAGCTTCATAGATGGGCCAAGTTTCAAATCAGGCCAAGCTTCACTTTCTGCTCGATCTTTCTGGCTTCTGGCAAGTTTAAGATCAGCAACCGCTTGTCTCATTTGCGGAGAAGCTTCAATATCACCTTCGACAGAAACTTCAGCCCACTTTTCTTTTCTAGAAGGAAGACTTTTCAAGATTGCTTCCTTCGAAATTCCAGTTACGGCTGATAATCCCTGAACTAACTTTTCCTGATCCGCTTGGAGCTGAGTTAGCTTTAATTGGTGATCAGAAAGCGCCATTTTAAACACCGTTAGTGACACATCCTGCTCGGGAGATAATGCCGGTCGTTTTTGAAACTGATCAACGATTTTGGTAAAGGTGTTAACAGACTCATTGCCTAGAGCAATTTCTGTTTTTAGATGGGAGAGGCGATACAGTGAAAGCATAATTTCTAGTCGAGTTTGATTCACTGAGAGATCACGAGACGCTTGCGCTCTTTGAATCTCGCTCCTCGCTTCACTCACTAACGCATCTTTCTTTCCACCTAATCTCAAAGTAAAGAGTAATGCGGCAGAGGTCTCAGTTTTATCAGAACCCTTCCAAACACTATCTACATCTAAATCAGGATTGACCCATTGTTGGGCAGCGTCCTCTAGTTTTGATGCACTCTGTACCTGCTGCTCAGAAATTCTAATGTCCGAAGAGCTTTTCTCAGCGCATTTTACAAAATCGGCATAGGAATTAGGCTGGCAATTTGATGCCGTCTCAGCCGAGAACACCGGTTGGAACGCAATAGATAGCGCTACGACAGTGCGAATAACATTGTTCATTGGAATACTCCAAAAGTAAAAAGTTGTTTTTTCGAAAGCTGATACGAAAAGCAATAGCTAATCGACTAGTCTATCGAATCGTTAAAAATGTCTTGAGATGGGAGTCTTAAAAACCCTTATGATATTGGAGGACGGAAAGGACTTGATTTAAAATCTGAAAGATTAAAATTACCTTTTACTGGTACAAAACCAGATAATTCATGTGTCGAAAATAAAACTAAATTAGCAGAAATAGTAAAAGAGCAGTGTCCTAAGTGACAATTGTGACAAGCACCGTGTTCGTGAGATGATCCAGAATGACTCTCATCCTGGCAAGAAACAGCCGCTTTTAAAACAGATACTTTTTCTTCATTTGAAATAGAATTACGAGGGTGAGAATCATCGCAAGAACCGTTCACAGGTTTTGAAACGCTAACCATAGTAATTAAGATGAATAGAAAAGCCAAAAATGTTTTCAAAAACGTCCTTTATTTACTTAAACTTACCTCGACCTATTTTATTTGTCAAAGGCGCGATCTGAGATTTCAATCTTATAATCGGCATGTTGACATTGAGACTTAACCTCAAGAAAACATGAAGGATTTTGAGTCAGGTTGAGACAATTTACGTTATTTGAAATTAATTAAATGTTTTTAGGAGTTCGGTCGCCAGACTTTTATTTCAGCCAGTTCTTCTTCTGTAGGAGTGTCTTTCTGCCATTTGGATTTCAGGAATTTGTCGGTCTCAACTTTCCAAGGTAGCTCAACTCTATTCTCGAGTAAAAAGTTATATCTTTCGACTCCCGACATTTTCTTGCTCTTCAGCCAATCTTCATGTGCGGACTCTCGGATGATAAAAATACTTCGGTCATGGCCTGCGTTAAAAAATGCTTCGTAAGGGTCATCGGTAATTAAAGTGAATGTCTCCTTCACTTCCCCTGTCGTTCTATCCATCCAATCTTCCCAGAGTCCCGCGACATAGTATGTTTCTTTGTTTTCTAGACAGAATTGAACCATTTGCCCGCCATGTGTTCCGAAATAGCATGATTCAATAGCTGACGTTAAAGGAACTAAACAAGTGTGCCCTTTATTGAATGAATTTCCCCATGTAGGTACTTCATAAATATATTCAGTAATTTTATTTCCGTCTTTATCCAAGACTAACTCACCCATCTTGTTTCGCTTATAACGCCGCATTCGAGCATTGTAAGTAGTGGGCTTAAACGGAAATTCGCTGGCCCATTCTGGACATATGGAAAAAATCAGCTCCCTTATTTGGGTTTTTCCATTCTTGTGGACTACAACTGGAGCAGTCTCTGTCTTTGGATAACCTCTTATTCTGAAATCAAATTCTTGTTGGACATACTTTTCGACGTCGAATTTTTTTGCGATATCTTTTGCTTTAGCGACTAGAATATATGATTCACACATTTTGGCCTTCTATTTATCGTCGTTTGATTCCCAACTAACATCAACCTGCAAATATTCCTTTCCCTGTCTATAAGTCTAATTCAACGACATCTTTAGTCATTTGACAGGAAAGGCGTTGATTTGCACTTACATATATTTTACATATTAATCATGGAACCGAAAGAGTGGCAACATTTGCTGGATTTTTTTAAGCACATTCAAGCCAAAATTTATCGAGTAAAGTTCCATGGGACGATAACGATGGCTGACCGAAGGCGGTATCAACCTTTGCTTAATAGTATTGATCTATTGGTTAAAGTGGCCTCCGGTGAAATTGAACAAAGCTATCGAAATTTTAAATATTGTAGAAATGCTTGGCTAAGAGTCGTTGACCTCCTTAAAAGAGATCGGGATTTTTTTGACGAGTATAAAAAAGACAAAGAGCTAAAATTGTGACCTGCTCCCAGATGTTGAT
>DDTZ01000134.1:0-218 GCA_002344565.1 Bdellovibrionaceae bacterium UBA2351
ATTTAAATTTCAGAATCTAGTAAGTAACATGGTGATTGATAGCCTCATGCAAGCGAGGATCTTTCAACGGCACCATTGAATATTTCTTAAAGAACGACGTTACACCAAGTAAGAACAAGCCAAGGAAGCCTAGGAATAAACCGATTTCCTGCCAGCCGAATTTAATCATACCGTCGTTGAAGTTAGGGTAAACCATCCAGTAAATATCCACGTATTGC
>DDTZ01000134.1:538-15114 GCA_002344565.1 Bdellovibrionaceae bacterium UBA2351
GTGGTTATCATTACGCTTTAAACCCCTAGGCAACAACGCGATAAATGGAACGATAAAGCGGAAGATCAATAGTAAGAATGAAATCGCCAGCCATCCATTTTGTGAACGCATGATGTAGTATTCCGTTTCTTCCGGGATGTTAGCGTACCAGATCAACATAAATTGAGAGAACGCAATGTACGCCCAAAAAACAGTGAACCCTTTCATGAATTTTACGACATCATGTTGATGCTCAACATTTACGTAACCTTTTACAAATCCCGCACGCTTGATGAAGATAATCATCAAAGCCAGAACCGCAAAAGTAGATTGAAACAAACCCGCAAAGCAGTAGATACCAAAAATCGTAGAATACCACGTTGGCAATAACGACATTAATAAATCCACGCTGAAGAACGAGAACGATAAAGCAAAGAACAATACGAATGCGATCGAAATACCCACGTTTTTAATTGTAAGCTGATGATCACCGGATTGATCTTGGTTTAAAGAGTTTCCAACGATGAACCACTTGAATGCAAACCAACCCAAGCAGCACACAACAATTCGTGTCGCCATAAACGGAATATTCAAATACGCTGTTTTCGCTTTGATCAAAGCCGACGAATTAATTACGTCTTCATGAGTCCAAGAAAACAAAGTTTTTGAGCCCAATAACAAGATCAAACCACCCACTAGAATAAACGGAATGAACGATGTCATGGCTTCCGCATAACGACGGATCGACGTCGACCAACCCGCTTTGGCAATGTGTTGAATCGCCGCAAAAAACAATCCGCCCAACCCTAAACACGAGAAGTAAAAGAAAGAAACTAGGTAACTTGTCCATGTTCTTCCTTCATTTAGGAATAGACCTAAACCGAACGTAATAAGTCCGATGCCGATTAAACCAAGGATCAAAACCTTCAATGTGCTTGAAGTATCGAATGGTTTTACTTGTAAATCATGTGATGAATGACTAGCCATAGATATCCCTACTTCTTATAATTTTTTTGTAAGTGTCTGATGTAATTAACCAATTGCCAGCGATATTTTTGAGGTACGTGGTTAGCGTACGGACCCATCATCCCCTGACCGCGTGAAATTACATAATATAAATGAACATCTGACCAACCAATGATTTTATCATTTGTAATCACTGGTGGTTTAAGAGCCATCAGTTCAGAAATTCTACCTTTAGATTCCACGCCACCTTCACCTTTTGAACCATGACAAAGAGCGCAGTTTGTTTCGTAGTATTTTTCACCGACCCAAAGAACCTCTTTCGACATATCGCCAGCGATTGGATTTTTCATTTCCTTTTCGGCTACCGCTAAATCATCCATTGGCTCATACACAAAACCAACAGGCACCGTGCCTTTTACAGGTTCACGACCACTGATGTGGTTTGGTGTGTTTGGATCGTACTCCTGAGGCTTAATCGCCGGAGACTCCATCATATCTTGGATCAATTCAAAGTTAGGTTTGCTTTTGTCGATATGACAGCCTGTTAGTCCACCTAAAATAGCAAGGATAGCCGCTGCCTGAAACACAAGTGATTTCATTAGTAAGCCTCAACTTTCTTAACGTATTCCGCGCCTAAGTCTTTATAGAAACTTTCTAGTTTCTTAGCTTCATAGCCCGTTTCGTTTTCTGGAACAAAGATAGCAAATTTATGAGATGTTAAATCAGGATCGATCGTTGGTGGATCAATTCTTGGAATTCCCGCGTGGTAAAACAACGCACCCACTGACGCTAATGCCGCAAACAACACCGTTAATTCGAACATAATCGGAATGAACGCTGGCAACGAAAATGGGGGTTTACCACCGACATTGATTGGCCAGTCATAAGCCGATGTATACCATGTCAAAGCAAGTGCCGACGTTAAACCAATCGAACCTGCAATAAAGGTTACGTATGGAATCGATGAACGTTTGATACCGCATGCTTCTTCCATACCGTGAATTGGGTACGGAGAAATAGCTTCGAATTTTGTCATACCTAAATCACGAGACTTTCTAGCAGCCTCAAGAATTTGGTGTTCTTCAGTAAAAATAGCGGCAAGGCCTGGCATCAATTTAGCCATTAGTGACCTCCTTTATGATCATCTCTGCCCACAGGAAGCATTGGTTTAATCTCAGCAATCGAAATCGCAGGGAAAACACGTAAGTATAATAAGAACAATGTTAAGAACATACCGAAACTTCCGAACAGCAAGGCGCCATCCCAGAAACTCCAAGCATAGTTACCCCAGCTCGATGGTAAAAAGTCAGCATGAAGTGACGTGATCGTGATCACGAAACGTTCGAACCACATACCGATATTTACGAAGATAGAAACTACGAACATAACAGCGATGTTACGACGTGCCCATTTCGACCAGAAAATTTGAGGGATAATCACGTTACACGTTACCATGATCCAATACGACCAAGCGTAATCGCCAGTTGTGCCTGGAAGACCCGCACGACTCATGAATACGTAACGTTCGTATACGTTACCAGAATACCAAGCCACGAAGAATTCAGACGCATAGGCGTAACCAACCATCAAACCGGTCGTCATGATGATTTTGTTCATCACTTCCATATGATCTAGAGTGATGTAGTCTTTGAATTGTGGGAAACCGATACGAACCAATGTCATCAATGTCACAACCATTGCGAAACCCGAGAAGATCGCACCCGCAACGAAGTACGGAGGGAAGATCGTTGTATGCCATCCCGGAAGACTCGCAACCGCGAAGTCGAACGATACGATCGTATGAACCGATAAAACTAGAGGCGTCGATAAACCCGCAAGAATTAAGTACAACATTTCATAGTGTGACCAGTTACGAGCTGTACCTCTCCAACCTAAAGACAACACACCGTAAACAGTTTTACGGATTTTGTTTTTCGCGCGATCTTTAAGAGTCGCAAAGTCAGGAACTAAACCGATGTACCAGAAAACCATAGACACCGTCGCATACGTTGATACGGCGAAAACGTCCCATAATAAAGGTGAACGGAAGTTAACCCATAATGGACCACGTTGATTTGGGTACGGGAATAACCAGAAATCTAACCAAGGACGACCGGTGTGAAGCAAAGGGAACAAACCTGCTGTCATAACGGCGAATACCGTCATGGCTTCTGCTGTTCTAGCAACCGACGTTCTCCACTTCTGACGGAACAAAAACAAGATAGCAGAGATCAACGTACCAGCATGGCCGATACCGATCCAGAATACGAATGTGATAATCATCGTACCCCATCCATTCGGATGGTTAACGCCTAATAAACCCATACCGTTCGCTACGATCATTCCCAATACGAAGATGTAGAACAACAACAACGTCTTCGCGCTTAGGAACATCCCTACCCAACCTTTACCAGGAAGAGTTTCAACCGGCTGACAGATATCATCTGTAATATCTTTTAAAGTTTTATCGCCAAGGATTAATTGATTACGTTTCATCATTAGTGACCACCTTCGTGAGCGCCTGACGCAGCAATTTGGTCTTTACCGTTATTTCTAATTTTAGCTTGGTATCTAACTGAAGGAGCCGCATGCCATTCTTCAAGAAGTGCATATGATCTTTCGTTTTTGAACATTTTAGAAACTTGAGAGTTTGGATCATTCATATCACCGAACACGATACCATCCGTTGGGCACGCTGTTTGGCAGGCTGTTTTGATCTCACCGTCTTTTAGTGGACGGTTTTCAAGTTTAGCTTTGTTTTTACCATCTTTGATTCTTTGAACGCAGAATGTACACTTTTCCATAACCCCGCGCACACGAACACCCACATCTGGATTCAATGCCATGTTCGCAGGAGCCGCAATTTTCTTGGCGTAGTTGAACCAGTTGAAACGACGTACTTTGTATGGACAGTTGTTCGAACAGTAACGAGTTCCAACACAGCGGTTGTAAACCATTTCGTTTAGACCTTCTGACGAGTGAACCGTCGCAAGAACTGGACATACTGTTTCACAAGGAGCGTTGTCGCAATGTTGACACATAACCGGTTGGAATACCGCGTGAGCGTCCTCTGGATTACCTGTGTAGTAACGATCGATACGTAACCACTGCATTTCACGACCTTGCATTACGTATTTCTTACCAACAACTGGAATATTGTTTTCAGACTGACAGGCTACCACACACGCTGAACACCCTGTGCACGAGTTCAAGTCAATCGCCATACCCCATTTGTGGCCGTTGTACTGGTGACCCGACCAAACGGACCAAATAGGATGTTTGTGAATGATGTGGTCTTTTTTAGTTTGGTATTCTTTTAACGTAGCTTCAACAACGATTTGACGACCTTCCATTGAATGGTGCGTTTGTGTTTGAGCCAATTCATATTTTTTACCAGTCGCTTTTACGTCCACTTTAGAGCCCGCAAACACGATCTGACCATTAGCCGCTAGCTGCGCCAATTCATAAACGTTTTTACCGATACCGTTACCAACTGAACCTACGTGTGTACGTCCGTAACCGATGGCAATGGCGATAACGTCATCTTGTAAACCGGGCTGAATCAACACTGGTAATTCCATTTTGTCTTTACCAACTGTGATTTCAATTACGCTGTTTTGTTTTACATTTAGTTTCTTAGCAGCGGCCATTGAAATCGATGCATAGTTATCCCAAACCGCGCGCGTGATAGGATCTGGAAGTTCATGAATCCAGCCGATGTTAGCTTGCGAACCAGCACCATCACCCAACTGACTTGTTGGATATAGAACTAATTCCCAACCATCAGATACCGCTGGTTTTTTCAAATCAGTTACGCTGGACACAGAGAAACTACGCGCGCTGTCTGAATCAGCTACTTCACCAACAGAACCTGATTGTAGAAGTTCCTGCCAGCTCTTTTCAAAATTTCCACCTTTGCCTACTTTAGGGAAAATATCTGTTTTCCAGAAATTTCTTAAGTAGTCATAGTACGATTCAAATTCTTGAATACGTTTTGGACCCACTTTAGCTTGGAAACACCAATTCATAAGTGTGATCTGCATGCTTTGAGTATCATACATTGGCTTGATCGCTGGCTGTTGGATAGAGTAAACGCCAGAAACCATTTCCGCATCACCCCAGTTTTCCATCGAGTGATTTTCAGGAAGTACATAGTTTGCCCACATAGCCGTTTCGTTCATACGATCGCCGATGTACACAACCGTCTCTACGTTTTTCAAATGATCTTTAAATTCAGATTTAGCTGGCAGAGCAAACGCTGGATTGATTCCATGAATAATAAGAGTTTTAACTTTCTTATCTTTCATCGCCGTGATCAATGCCGCCATTTCAGAGTGTGAACCACTTGAAGTGATCGAACGACGGTGTTGTACCGTTTTACCATCATTGCCAAGCGCCGAATTCAACAAGTTCACAACAGCCTGAAGAGCCGCTGATGTTTCCGTTTGAGTTTTCAAACCACCCGCAACGATCAATGATTCACCTTGAGCGGCCCAAAGATCCTTAACGATCTCTTTTAATAGCGCAGGCTCTATATGTAAGCCTTCTGCCGCATTACCAAATGAGTTCAACCAGTTTTTAATTTCACCGTTACCTGCGTACGATGACTTACCTTGCTTAACGATTAATTCTTGAGCGATTGCTACAGCCACTTTCAACTGTTGAGATGGCTTGATACGAACACGGATATCCGCATTAGCACCAGTCAATGAGTAGTTAGAATCAAACGCCACCATACGTGACATATTGGCAAAGTCTTTACGAGTTTTAGAGAACTGACGAGTAAATACTGTTGGAGCGATCCATGTTCCTAAGAAATCGGCGTCAATAGATACCGTCATTTTAGATTTATCAAAACGATAGAATGGAAGAACATCTGTACCGTAAGATGCTTTTTGGCCCTTACGAACGTCTTCATTAGCTAACACTTCCCAAGCCACATGAGTCGCTTTGAAACCTTCAGAAAAGTCTTTCACTACCGCTTGAGTAGACGGCGACACAATATTTCCTGTCAGGATATATACGCCACCTTTTTTCAACGCTTCAACGATCGCTGTATCTGCGTTTTCCCAAGATACAGAAATAGTGTCTTTGTTTGTGCGTTTTTCATTGAATAAGTTTTTCTTAGGAGCTGTTAAACGATCTAAGTCATATAATGATAATACGTGAGCTTGAGCACGGATGCTCGTTCCACCTTGAGTTAGAGGCTCAGTTTCTAAGCTTTCCAACTTTATTGGGCGGCCTTCGCGTGTCTTAATCAAAACACCTAGGCCTTCTTGACCGTCAAAGAATGTTGACGTGTAGAAGTTAGGAACACCGAATGTTACCTCTTCCGGTTGTTTATTATAAGGAACGATTTTTTGAACTGGGCGGCGGATGCAGCTCGCAGTTGAAAGCGCCATCGAAGCACCCATTAATTTTAAGAACTCACGACGAGCCCATGGGTTACTTGCTTCGTCTTCACGAAGAGGTGAAGACATGAATTCTGTTTCCACAGTTTTTTGGAATTCAGGGTCTTGCATGTATTGGTCGATGCTCAACCAATGGTTTGCTTGGTTTTTTTCAATCTTTGGACGAGCGGCTTTTTTAGCCGCCAGTTCCGCTTCATCATGTTGGTGATCGTGTTCGTTATGATCGTGGTGAATTTCAGACATCGGTTACCTCAGATTAATGGTGACACGTAGTGCAGTTAAGAGGAGCTTTGTTTTCTTCTTGTCTATGGCAGTTAATACACCAGCCCATCGACAAATCAGCATGCTGAGAAACAACTTCCATTTTTTCAATCTCGCCGTGACATGTTTGGCAGTTTACGCCCTTAGTAACGTGAGCCGAGTGATTGAATTGAACATGATCCGGCAGCATGTGAACGCGTTTCCATTCGATAGAATTCCCCGCATCAAAAGCTTCACGCATTTTTTGAATGTGAGGCGAATCTGTCTTAACTTGCATATGACAGTTCATGCAGGTTTGAAGCGTTGGGATGTTTGAGTGTTTTGAACGCTCAACTTGGTTATGGCAATATTGACATTGCATACCCAATTTACCCACGTGAAGTTCGTGAGAATACGGAATTGGCTGTTCAGGCGCATGGCCCTTGTTGTAACCCCATCCCGGTTGAAACTTACATCCGATCATCAGCGACGCTAGGCCCACTAGGGTACCCAAAAAGCAAAAAGAAACAGCCGATTTCAGCGCTCTTTTTACTTCTAACTTTTTGAAATTAATAGACAT
Organism: Bdellovibrionaceae bacterium UBA2351; assembly: GCA_002344565.1. Taxonomy (GTDB): domain Bacteria; phylum Bdellovibrionota; class Bdellovibrionia; order Bdellovibrionales; family Bdellovibrionaceae; genus UBA2316. Next base: position 7,715 of record DDTZ01000134.1, read on the forward strand.
GAGTGATCCTAAATATTTTTTAGTTTAATAATAAAAAAAATTTGTTAATGCTCTATTTAAAATACCAAATCTGCGATTTTGCAAGATTCTTTTTGAAAACCAATTGAAATTTTTATTTTTCACTAACCCCTTAGTTTTTACTGCTAGAAAAATAAGCACCTCAAAAAATCAAAAGTATGCCTAGCACATTTGCAACTCGATTCAAAAAATCAAATAAGCAAATACTCAAGATCCATCACAACTAAACTTTCCAGCCGCGTAAACCCAAGAAACCAAAACTTTCAAAAAGCACAAATCTAACCAAACAAAAATGCCCCCAAAAATCCCACCTCGAAAATCCGGAATGAAAATCAGTCTCACTAAGAATGAGTTTCCACTCCGAACCACCAACGAAGAATCACGAACACTATCCCCCTAGCGTTATAGTTTTTTCATTTTTAGGATTTGGTTTGGGTTCCAGCCGAACCAAGACGAATCCATTACTTAGACTCTGTTGTCTTTCTGATTGTTTTTACAGGGTTTTTAGGAATTGAAATTATGCCCGTAAAAAAGAAATACAGTTGGGTTTAAGCACCTTTGCATGATATTCCTGCGCGGGTAAATGACTCGGGGTGAGCTCATTTTAACAAATCTAATTCGGGGGAATTATGAAATCAATCATCGCAGCGGCGCTAATCAGCCTGCTAACTGTCAGCCCAGTAATGGCTGAACCATCACCAAACTCAGACTGCAGTATCCGTCGCAACGGTAACTACACGGGCGAAGTGATCAAATGGAATCAGTTCTTTTCACGCGTACACCAATATTCACAAAGTAACGGCTGTTCTGTGGGCAAAATTTCATACACAGCACAAAGCGGTCGCATGTATGTTGACGGACGCAAAGTCGGCACAAACTTATCAAACAGCGAAGTGGATCGCATGAAACGTCAGTACGGTTATTCCGACTACTCATGCCCGACATTTACATGTGATGAAACTGGCTACAACTCGCCAACATATCCCGCTCCGTATCCGCCGTCATACCCACCAAGCTACCCACCAACGTATCCAGGTGGCAGCAGCGCCTGTATCGCTAAAGTATTGGCTCGCGGTTATTCAATCTCTTCAGCACAAAACAACTGTTCAGGATTAACAACAAGCGCTGAGCTAGAGTGCGTATCTACAGTTTTAAACAACAACTACAGCCCATCGCACTTACGTAGCACATGTTCATCTGTTTCTTATTCTCAAGCTTCATGCATTAGAAGCCGCATGAATCAGGGTTACTCGCCATCATCAGCGCGCAACCAGTGCCGTTACTAGTATTTTACTTTCTTAGTCGGCTCGCTTGGGGCGAGCCGACGGTATGTTTAGGGTTTATTTAATTTAGGGGTATTCATTGGGGTTAAAATATCGTGTATTTATCGGATCTATTATGCTGTTAGTGAGCTTAGCCAAAGCGGCTAATACGCACTCACGCCCAGCAACTCAACAATGGAATCAGTGCCGTTATGAACTCGCACAGCACGGCTACCCGGCTCAAAAACAAAACGACTTCTGTCGATTGCCAAACGCCAATCAATGGACGTGTGCGCAAATTGTTTTAAAGAAGTATCACTCATTAGAATTAGCTAAAGAAACATGCCTTAATGCACGCTCAAGCGAGGTCACATGTTACACTCAAATTTTGAATCGTAACTTTGATCCTTATGTCGCCAAGCGTGTTTGCAAGCTAAATTAAATAGTTAGGCTTTTACGTCTTTTAATCGCGCATTTCTCACCACAGCTGTATAAACAACCAATAGTAAATGAGCGACCACGAATGCGGTAACATACTCAACACCGCCCGCGCCAAATCCATAAGAATGCAATCCGGCACCTAAAACAAAGTTGACCCCATACCAAGCCATGATAACCAATGAGAACGTCAACACGCCACAGGCCACCATACCAAACTCTCTGACCCAACCAACCAACCGGCCGTGGATGACAGCTAAATATCCTAGCAAGGCGATCAAGGCCCACGTTTCCTTTGGGTCCCATCCCCAGAAACGACCCCATGAATAATCGGCCCAAATACCACCCAAGATAATCCCAGGCGCCAAAAACACAACCCCGATTTGGATCGCGCGATAAATCGACATCACGATAGCTTTAATTTTCTCTTTATTTTGAGCTTCGCCTTTTAGGAAATAAATAAGACCAATATCACCTAAAGCAAATGCTAAAAAGAACGCTGCGTAGCTCACCGTGATTGTCATCACGTGAATCGTTAACCAGTAGTTACTTCTCAACACCGGCTCCAGCGGCTGCAATGACGGGTCTAAAACCACAGGGGCCGTGTCTGCAATGATCATCCCGAATGCAGCTATCAGCGCACCTGCCATAATAATGAATTTAAATTTATAAATCTTCTCTAAGATACCCGCAAATACGATGCTACCCCAGGCCACCCACACCACAGTTTCATACATATTTGTTACTGGCGCACGGTCCATCAAGTACGACCGAATGGCGAAACCTATGGTATGTAAACCAAAACCAAGGAACAACAATACCCACGCCGGCGTCATTGCTCCGTTCTTGTTCGTGATCCAAGAGAACAGCACGATCACCGCGCCTAATAGATAAAAAATGTAAGACCATTTAAATGGATGAAATCTGTTATAAAACGACTCAACATCAATTTTGGTCGCATTCGCATACATTTCAGGGTTTTCTGCGCGTGCTATATCTTGAAACGCCAAAACCTTTTGATCCAAGTCGATTTTGGCAGCGGCGACTTCAGATTCGGCCCGACCCTCCGCCATTCCGCCAATGAGTGTAATAAAACTTTTTGTTAATTCTAAAAATTTTTCTTGAGCCGGCCCCGGTTGCATGTCCGCGACGGAAATCCATGTATTACCTTCCTTAGGAGGCAACACACGAATCATACGACCCGTAGCGATTTCACTGAACACAAAGTATTGATTTTCCAAACGTTGAAGCGCCTGAAAATACGGAGTGAGTTTTTCTTTAGTTTCACGCTTACTTGCAAGCTCGGCACGCAGTTCAGAAAACTTGGCTCCGGAAAACAGCTCATCACCTTTGTAGTAACGCTTTTGAGTATCCAGTCCAAGGCGAGTTAAAACATCGAAATTACGAACTTCAAATAGTTCTTTAGATTGCCACGTTTGAGGCGCCAGCATCCAGGTAAGAATGATTTCGTAAGCATCCCGCTTTTCATATTTTTGTTTACCGTACACGAGCTCAAGCATTTCACGAGCAAAACTATCAAATGGCTTAACTCGGCCATCCGCTTGCACCGGAAGACCACGCAAAGCCTCACCGGTTTTTTCTTGAAACACTCCCGCAAAAGCCAGAGTTGAAAATAAAAATAAAACACTCAATACAACGGATTTCATGTGAACTCCTTACGATTTCTTAGCGGGTGGATTTGCTGGAACACCTGTACCTAAACGTTTGAAATAAAATAAAAATATAATCCCCAAAGTCATGATCAACGAGCCTAAGTATTTCAACCAGCGCCCCGGGTCTTTATTAATTGAGAATATAGACGCTACCGGCTGCCCCATAGGTCCGTCTTGGAAGCTGGCCTGGTAAATCGTAAGTCCATTGTGCTTAAGTGGCTCGTTCATTGAAATTTCACGTTCACCCAAATCTTTAATAGATACGACCGAACGATAGCTCATCGCCCGCGCCGTTCCCTGGTACTTTTCCATATGGAATTGATTTAAGTATATCGGAAAACCTATATCAAAGCGACGATTACCATAGCTTACAAAGAAAACAGCGTCGTCTGCAAAGAATTTAACTGTATCATTAATCAACATCCAGTGTTTTGTCTTACCTTGAAACTCAACCTCAACAGCTTCCGTCGTTAAAGGCGTCGGCACAGCACGAGATTCCACTTTCCACTTTTCTTCGGCCTTAGGAAGATAGCGCAGAATTCGAAGCTCTAGACCCATCCAACCCGTTGGGACAGCTTGACCTTCTTCGATGGTTCCTTCTTTTTTAGGATCAATTTGATCCTTTGAAAACAGGGCGTAGCGAATTTTATTGCCATCGACTTTCATGTAAATTTCATTCACGCCCATTCCGGCTGGAGGGATCGTCCCGAAATGAACACGCAAGGGCCCAAGATCAATACTCACCACGTGAGTCGGATTTCGTTGAACCAGCCACTCAATAAAATTGGCCTGGCCGTTTGTTATTTGAAAACGAATACCCGAGCCCAATTTTTGATTGTCTGAAGCTATGGTTTCTCGGCTGGCTACCGCGTAGGGATAGTAATTTGTAAATTTAACACCGATTTGATCTTTATATACACTAAATGGTTTTTCTGGAGTCGGCGGATTTCTAAAGAAATCGACTTCGTTTTCAAAAATTTTGGAATAATTCGTTCCATCGTAAGAGGAGTACACTGTGATATCCGTTTTCGGTAAGCTTACAAAACGATTTTCATCCCCAATTCCAACCCGCATGCTGCCATCGATACCGAATTGATTTGTAATCAATTGACCCGCCATAATGCACAAAATTCCAACATGGGCGAAGATAAATGAAATATGTCGCAGCTTCCACGGCCAACGATCCACCATTACAGCAATCAGATTTACAGCGAACACGCCCATTACAATATTCATGTAGATGGAATCGTAAACTAATTTTTTGGCAGCGGCGGCATCGTATTTGGACTCAACGAATGTTCCAATTGCGGTCAGAGTGGCGATACCGATGATTACAATCACGGCTAACTTTATAGATGCTAAAAACTTCAACACTTTTTTATACATTTGGCCACAATTATAGACCTCAAAAAAGCGCTAAGTCTATTGGAATTTAAAAAAACGCAGGTTACAAATTATCTTTTATATAACTCAGAGCTCTTTTTAGTTTCTCGGAAACTTTTGTGTACTCAGGATTTATCTTCTTTGTGTCTTCATTCATATAAAGAGCCCGACTCATTTCAACCTGCAATACCTGCTGCCCTTCTTGTGGTTTTCCGTACTCTTCCGTTAGTCGACCACCTTTATAGGGCCAATTATAACCCACTTTGAAACCAGCTGTGACATAGGCCGCAATTACGAGATCACGAAAACTTCGAGAACAACTCCGCTGATTTGAATCCGAAATCACGATATCCGCACGCGTTTCTCCAGGGTCCAAATGCATGGACGTTCCTAAAGACGGCATCGAGTGCAAGTCTAAATGATATATCGTTTGTTTGCCCGTTTCCGCGCGAAGCTTAGCGTACATTTCCCTAACCTGCTTATGAAAGGGTTCGTAAATTAGGTTTCTCAGTTTTGTATGCGTGTCAAGAGACATAGGCACCTGAATTAGTTTTTCTTTAAATGTCGTTACAGACCAATGGAAACCACGCTCGAAGCCTTTTACATTGGCGGCACCGACCACCGACGATTGATCAATATCCTGAGGCAAACGATTCAAATCTACGGCATAACGATGCCATTCTGTTTTCACTAGTGGCAAAGACAACGATCTGATGCTTTCATCATAAAGAACATCTACGTAACGATCCACATCTCGCATAAGCATAGGTTCTGATAAGTTTAACAACCACGGCGTAAGGTCAGGGATTTTTTCACCAGAATGAGGAATCGTTACAAAAAAAGGTTTTTGACTCAATCGAGCCTCCTTGTCACAATAACGCTAGCATGACTGACGGTAATAAAAAATCAAAACTTTATACACGCACAGGCGACAAAGGCAAAACGAGGTTAGTCGATGGCTCGTCCGTCCAGAAATTCAACCTGCGTGTAGATGCCTACGGCACCGTCGATGAGCTTAACTCATATCTAGGTGTTGTGCGCCTCCACTGCACTCATCATGGTGTTGAAAATGATTTTTTGGGTCGCATTCAAAATCATTTGTTCCGTGTTGGGAGCTTATTAGCATGCCAAGATGCAAATACATTTAAACTGTTGCCACAAATCAATGTCACTCATATCGAGTCTCTTGAAAAAAAAATTGACGAACTGGATGCACAGCTCCCGGCCCTTAAAAACTTCATTCTTCCCTATGGTGACGCCGCCAGCACACATGCGCAGTATGCGCGGACGTTGTGTCGTCGCGCCGAACGTCGTTCGGTGGAGGTGGCTGATACCTTCGATAAAGACGCGCAATTATTAAGCGACGTACTGATCTATCTCAATCGATTGAGCGATTTACTATTTGTATACTCCCGTTGGTTCAACTTGAAATCTCAACAACCAGAAATGATCTGGGATAAAGAAGTCTAAAACTATGCGCTTAGAATTAGCTCAAATGTCTCAAAATGAAGAACTATTAGAGTTCTACAGTCGATTCCCGTTAGAAAATTTTATTCAGTTAAAATTAGATCGCGCACGCGATTTTTTTAAATACTACAACATTCAGTCAGACCAATTCGTGTCTTATATTCTACGCGACGATAAGTCGGCAATTTTGGGCCATGTGGCGTTCTTAATTGAAACTGTGATGATCGAAGGTAAAGCTACACGTATAGCTTGGGCCCGCGACTTGCGTATTTCGCCAGAACGCAAAGCCATCTTACATTGGACGGAACACACCAAAAATGTGTTTGCAGAAGTTCGCAAGATTTTTAGTGTTGATTATTTTATGACGACATTAAACATGAATGAACTCGTCGCTTTAAATACATTCATTCGCCCGCGCACACAAAAGCGTTTCATGCCTCGTTATTTCCTGTATCGCAAATTTGATTTAGTAACTCTGCATGGGCAGTTCCCGTTTACATACGCACCGGATTCGAAGCTAAAAATTCGTCGCGGCAATCCGAACCAAGCTGATCAGTATATCGCCTACTTACTTAAGAAAAATCAAGACTATGCGTTTAGCTTATATACAAATAAAGAAAACTTCCTAGAAATGATGGATCGCTGGACCTCCCTCAGCTGGGAAGATTTCTTCATTGCCTTTGATTCGAAAGACAATATCGTAGGAATGATGAGTTCCTGGTCAAGCGCCGGCGTACAAGATTTTATCCCATTACGCTATTCCCTGCGCGCCCACAATTTTCGTCAATTTCTAAAATTCGGAAAGATGTTCTCTTGGAGTCGAACGCTAACAAAGCCGTATCATCGTATAAAAATCGAAGCCTCACTCAATTTCCGGAGCCTGAATCACATCTACGTTGACCACCCGGACGTTTTTCACAGTCTGTTATGGAAAGCGTACGATGAAGCACGTGACAACGAATTCCTAGTCTACGCACGCGATCGGAAAAATATAAATTTAAAACCGCCACTCGGCTGGATTTCCGCAGAACAAACCTACGGTCTATACTGCACGATCCTCCCCGACGAAGAGATTCCCTCATTCCTACACCCAAGCCACGAAGGCCTAATGAACATAGAAACCCTAAGATTCCTATAACCAAAAGGTACCAGCTCCTAA